>DXOJ01000220.1:0-1772 GCA_019412865.1 Bacteroides sp.
GTATAATATGAGTTGTAATTGTAACAAAATTCAGCCGGCGGTTATCACCCCGGTTCTGGCTGCCGGATCGGTGGCCTCTCCCTATTTCATTGAGGTTAATATCTCACAGAGGTTGTGTTTCTCCACATGCGCAGAGAACACTCCCGTATTTACTCCTCAATTTTCTGTAAGATCGTTAGTCAATGTTGGCACTAGCCAATATATGGCCACTATCCATGTAGAGGGAATAATCTCGTATGTGCCATGTAACGGAAATTGTTGCTGCACCAAGCAGCAGCCGTTGTCCCAGGACTTCACTATCCCTATTTATTCGGCAACTGCACCGACTTCGGTTACAGTAGTCGCAGGAAATTCGATGAATGCGATCGCTGTCTCCGGCTGCCAGGAATGTAGTCGTATGTTTGTGAGTGAAACTCCGTTGACTCTGACTGTGGCATGATGTATTTAGTGATAGCCTTGACAGCGATGATTGCAGCGACTCTGGCAAACCATCTCGGTTTGACGGAAGCTGTAGGAGATATTGCCAGGAAAATATCCAAGTGTCCGAAGTGTTGCTCATTCTGGGCTTCATTGTCTGTTCTTTGGTTATCTGACTGCAATCTGTTTATTGCTGTCGGGCTGTCGCTATTGGTATCATATCTGTCTTTCTGGTTTGGATTGATTTTAATTATATCACAAAAAGTCTATAACAAATTATGGAAAAGGATGAATTGAATAAAAAGGGAGAGAGCAAAATATGCTCGGTTACTGAGTCGCCGAAGGTGCTGCCTCTTTTCTCGAAAACTATACCTAAAAATATATATAAACCGTTGCCACGCTTTAATGGCAATTGCAAACATTGTTGATTATGAAGTATGTCGATATGATGAAGAAGGCTAAATCCGAAGGCGTTGCCTCGGAAAAGGCCATGTGGAAAAGCGTAGAAGGAGTAGATGAGATTCTTTGTGTTGTCAAAGAAGAGCATCCGGAGATGTATATGTCCTTTATGCGTGATCAGCATGAGGCGCTATACGGTCCCCACTACGATAAGCACTTTGCGGAGATGGACGTAGATAAGATCAGGTACACCAACGCTGCCGGCGAGAAGAAGACTGGTGCTCATTGGAATGTCGATCAGATCCAAGAAGCAACGAAGGGTATGCCGTTCCCAAATGGAACGACTCCCTGGGACAAATACGTTGCGTTCAACTCGTTCTACGCTGATATGTGTGCGGTATTGGATGAAGCTACTCTCTTAAAGGCTGCTTACCGGTTCTACTTCGCAGACGAAGATGCTCCGGCCGGCAAGATCTGGGAGTATATGACAGCAATGATCTATGAGGACTAACATCGACATATTGCTGGAACAAGCAGACGACAGGTATCACTATGACTTCTGTCGCCTGCTCATGGTCATGCTGTGGAACGCTTAGAGAAGCTCCTCGATTGGCTTATACCTGTCGCTATCTTGGCGAAAGTTGCGTCTTTGTGTTTGTCCCTGGTTATGTAACCGGTTTTTTTGTACCTTTGCCTAAAATTAAAAAGTCATGGAAGAAAATAAATACGACCAAGAATCAATCAGAGAGTTGCTCTCGTGGGCGCAGGATACTCTAAAGAATAAGACCTACCCGGAAGGCGGACTGGTCTTGGATAAATGCATCAAAGTAATAGACTGCAAAAGTCATATAGAGGCGATGATCCAGATGATCTCAAAGAACTGGGAGAATCCGACATTTTACCCGACGATTGATATGTTCCGAAAGTTCAAAGCGAAAATAGAAGAGGCAGCCGAA
>DXOJ01000220.1:1782-3191 GCA_019412865.1 Bacteroides sp.
CTATTTTTTATATTACTTTCTTTATCTTTTCAAATCCTTCCAGTACGGATTTGGGCATAATCTTCGCGTAGATTTGTGTGGTCTTTATATTCCGATGACCAAGCATTTTAGCGACAACTTCAATAGGGATACCCGATCCTAGTGCTATAGTCGTAGCAAAGGTATGGCGACCAATATGCGTGCTAACCGGTTTTCTGACTCCCGAAGATGAGGCTACTAATTTAAGCGTCCTATTATAAACATCATACGCAAGATGTGGTAGCTGATAATTGTACTTGTCAAGTATGGCAACCACCGGAGGTAATAATACGGCAAAGAAGGTAACTCCGGTCTTTAATCGCGCATCTTTTAGTATATAATCGTCTCCATATCGTTCGGCCTTTGAAAAATCAACATTCATCAAATCCGAATATGCTAATCCTGTATAGCACTGGACGATAAACAGGTCTCTGGCTTTTGCCTCTAATGTTGAGAGAGTCTTATAGTTCCTAATAAGATCTATCTCTGGAAGACTAAGAACGGTCCGTTCGCGGGGTGTTCCGAGACTATCGTGAAATTTGCTATAAGGATTTTCCTGCATTTTCTCAAATCGGATAGCCTCATTAATATACAGTTTGATGACTTTGTGATAAGTATGTATAGTTGTCTGCATCATAGGATGGCCATCTACCTTTCGTTTTTTCAGATATTCATCAAGCAGTATGATGTTAGGGTATGTTATATCAGAAAAGTTGGTCAGAAGTGTATACTCATTTTTCAGAAAGTTGAGCACCTTATGATGCTGCTTCTGAGTACTGATGCATGTCGGACGTTCTCCAATTCGCTTCTCTATAAAATCGACAAATGTTTCGTGTACGTAGCCTTCGTTGATTTGATCTAAATGATCAAACGAAAATTTTTGCTTGTTTGAGTCCAGGCGATCTATTAAATCCTCTATTTCTGTAATCTGCCTGTTGACTCTTTCGTTGAGGCGTTCTGCGTCATCAATATTGACTATACGTCCACCTCTATACTGGTTTTTGTATAGTTTAATGCCGGTAGAGATGAACTTGCGTTTTTTCTCATACCTGATTTCAATTTGCAGTAGTCCCTTTTTCTTAGAAGACGCCTCTTTTTTTCTGTCGAAAATCGACCTAATTTGTACTCTGTTCATAACGCATTTTAGTTTTAAAAGTTTTGGTATCCATTTGTTAAAAACGGTATCCTCTTTTGGTATCCTAAATGCGTATAAATCCGTATAAAGCCTTATAAAATTGTATGTTCTAAAAATATGTTCTCTAAAACATTGTAATCTCTAAACAATTAAAGCACAAGCAGTTACGTTTTAAAATCATCCCAAACTCGTGCTTTATTTAGTGATCCAGCTGGGGCTCGAACCCAGGACCCCAACATTAAAAGTGTTGTGCTCT
>DXOJ01000221.1 GCA_019412865.1 Bacteroides sp.
CATGAAGGTAGGCGATATGATCGAGACATTCGAAGAAATAGAAGTGAAACAGACGCTGTAAATATAGTAAGGTTATAAGTGTATTATAATGTTATAATATAGCAGAGGTCATGATTGATAAAGAGGTGGTAATGTGGTACTGTTTGCAGAACACCACCTTACCACCTTATTTTTTATCATTCGGCACCTTCTCATTATAATCAGCTTATATACGACTTATTGGTTTATAGCTTATAACATAATAAACGTGGCAACGATTGATATAATTATCCTTATTGTAATAGGCGCCGGAGCGATTGTAGGTTTTGTAAAAGGCTTCATTCGTCAGTTGGCTTCTATTTTGGGGTTAATAGTCGGTCTGTTGGCAGCGAAAGCTCTGTATGCTTCTTTGGCGGAAAAGCTTTGCCCGACAGTGACGGATTCAATGACAGTTGCGCAAGTGTTGGCTTTTATCATGATCTGGATTGCCGTACCATTGATCTTTGTATTGATTGCCTCGCTATTGACAAAAGCAATGCAGGCTATTTCGTTGAACTGGTTGAATCGCTGGTTAGGAAGTGGGCTGGGAGCACTTAAGTTTCTGTTGTTAACGAGTGTAGTGATTGGTGCGATAGAGTTTGTGGACAGTGATAATAAGTTAATTAGTGCAACAAAAAAGGAAGAATCTTTGTTATATTATCCGACGGAAACGTTTGCGGGGATCTTTTTCCCTGCTGCGAAGAATATGACGCAACAATATATATTAGAGAATAAAGATAAAGATGCAACAAGAACCCAATAAAATGAAACCCAATCAGAAAGACGAACTTGAAAAGAAGACTGATAATGAGTTTGTCCGGAAATTTGCGGAGGAGAAATATAAATACGGTTTCACCACAGAGGTGCATACGGACATCATTGAGCGTGGACTTAATGAAGATGTCATTCGTCTGATTTCATCGAAAAAGGACGAACCGGAGTGGTTGCTGGAGTTTCGACTGAAAGCGTATCGCCATTGGCTGACGCTGGAAATGCCTACCTGGGCACATCTCCGTATCCCTGAAATTGATTATCAGGCGATTTCTTATTATGCCGATCCGACAAAGAAGAAAGAAGGACCGAAGAGCATAGAGGAAGTCGATCCTGAACTGATAAAGACGTTTAATAAACTGGGAATTCCTTTGGAAGAGCAAATGGCTCTTAGTGGAATGGCAGTGGATGCCGTTATGGACTCTGTTTCCGTAAAGACTACCTTCAAGGAAACGCTGATGGAGAAAGGAATTATATTCTGCTCGTTCAGTGAAGCCGTGCGGGAGCATCCGGATTTGGTGAAGAAATATATGGGCTCGGTAGTAGGTTATCGGGACAATTTCTTTGCAGCGTTGAATTCCGCAGTGTTCTCTGACGGCTCTTTCGTGTATATTCCGAAAGGAGTACGTTGCCCGATGGAGCTTTCCACTTATTTCCGTATCAATGCCCGTAACACGGGACAGTTTGAGCGTACGCTGATTGTAGCGGATGATGATTCGTATGTTTCTTATCTGGAAGGATGTACGGCTCCGATGCGGGATGAAAATCAGCTGCATGCCGCTATCGTTGAGATCATTGTGCATGACCGTGCAGAGGTAAAATACAGTACCGTTCAGAACTGGTATCCGGGAGATGCAGAAGGCAAGGGCGGTGTATACAACTTTGTGACTAAACGCGGTAACTGTAAAGGAGTGGACAGTAAATTATCCTGGACACAAGTGGAAACCGGTTCGGCAATCACCTGGAAATATCCTTCCTGTATCCTGACGGGCGATAACTCGACCGCTGAATTCTATTCCGTAGCTGTAACGAACAACTATCAGCAGGCAGATACCGGAACGAAGATGATTCATCTGGGTAAGAACACTCGTAGTACGATTGTAAGTAAAGGCATTTCTGCCGGACATAGTGAGAACTCCTATCGTGGGTTGGTACGCGTGGCCGAGAAAGCGGATAATGCCCGTAATTATAGCCAGTGTGACTCTCTGTTGCTGGGAGATAAGTGTGGTGCACATACCTTCCCGTATATGGATATTCACAATGAGACGGCAGTGGTAGAACATGAAGCTACGACAAGCAAGATTAGTGAAGACCAGATATTTTATTGCAACCAGCGCGGTATTCCGACAGAAGATGCTATCGGACTTATTGTGAACGGATATGCAAAGGAAGTGTTGAATAAACTTCCGATGGAGTTTGCGGTAGAAGCACAGAAGCTGCTTACCATCTCATTGGAAGGAAGCGTGGGGTGATGTTGACTTTTTAATAGTAAATCGTAAAATCGTAAATATAATCATGTTAGAAATAAAAGACCTGCATGCCAGCATTAATGGCAAAGAGATATTGAAAGGTATTAACCTGACGGTGAATCCCGGTGAGGTGCACGCTATTATGGGACCGAATGGTTCCGGTAAAAGTACGCTTTCCTCCGTATTGGTGGGTAATCCGGCTTTTGAGGTAACAAAAGGTTCGGTCACTTTTTATGGAAAGGATCTGTTGGAGTTGAGCCCCGAAGATCGTAGCCATGAAGGAATCTTCCTTAGTTTCCAGTATCCGGTGGAAATCCCGGGTGTGAGCATGGTGAACTTTATGCGTGCTGCTGTGAATGAGCAACGTAAATATAAAGGTCTGCCTGCACTGACAGCCAGTGAGTTTCTGAAACTAATGCGTGAGAAACGTGCGGTGGTAGAGTTGGATAATAAACTGGCTAACCGTTCGGTGAATGAAGGCTTTTCCGGTGGTGAGAAGAAACGGAACGAGATTTTCCAGATGGCTATGCTAGAACCGCGTTTGAGCATCCTCGACGAGACAGACTCCGGTTTGGATATTGATGCGCTCCGTATTGTTGCGGAAGGGGTGAACAAGTTGAAAACTCCTGAAACAAGTACAATCGTTATTACTCACTACCAACGTTTGCTCGATTATATCAAGCCTGATATTGTGCATGTCCTTTATAAAGGTCGTATCGTAAAAACTGCCGGACCGGAACTTGCTCTGGAACTGGAAGAAAAAGGATACGATTGGATCAAGAAAGAAGTAGGAGAATGACAAATATAAAACGATGATGGTTGAACAACAATATATAGAACTTTTCTCACAGACGGAAGCGATGATCTGTAAGCATAGTGCCGAAGTGCTGAATGCGCCTCGTGCGTCAGCATTTGCCGATTTTGAGCGACTCGGATTTCCGACCCGTAAGATGGAGAAGTACAAATATACGGATGTGAGCAAGTACTTTGAACCGGATTTCGGTTTGAACTTGAATCGTTTGGCTATTCCGGTCAATCCGTATGAAGTGTTTAAGTGTGATGTGCCGAATATGAGTACCTCCTTGTATTTTGTGGTAAATGACACATTTTATAATAGAGCGCTTCCCACAGGAAATCTGCCGGAAGGTGTGATTTTCGGTAGTCTGAAAGAAGTGGCCGAGCAACACCCGGAATTGGTGAAGAAATATTACGGTCAACTGGCAGATACCTCCAAAGATGGTGTGACTGCTTTTAATACCGCTTTTGCACAAGATGGCGTTGTCTTTTATGTGCCGAAGAATGTGGTGGTGGAAAAAACAATCCAGTTGGTAAATATCCTGCGTGCAGATGTTAACTTTATGGTGAACCGTCGCGTACTGATTATCCTGGAGGATGGCGCGCAAGCCCGTTTGCTGATTTGTGACCATGCAATGGATAATGTGAACTTCCTGGCGACACAAGTTATTGAAGTATTTGCTGGTGAGAATGCGGTATTCGATATGTATGAACTGGAAGAAACACATACAAGCACAGTTCGTATCAGTAACCTGTATGTAAAGCAAGAGGCCAACAGCAATGTATTGCTCAACGGAATGACTTTGCATAATGGTACTACCCGCAACACGACCGAAGTGCTGCTGGCAGGAGAAGGAGCCGAAATAAATCTTTGTGGTATGGCGATTGCTGACAAGAACCAGCACGTAGACAATCATACAAGTATTGACCATGCCGTACCGAACTGTACCAGCAATGAGCTGTTCAAGTATGTACTCGACGACCAGTCGGTAGGTGCGTTTGCCGGATTGGTACTCGTGCGTCCCGATGCACAACATACGAATTCCCAACAGACTAACCGGAATCTGTGTGCTACGCGTGATGCAAGAATGTATACACAACCTCAATTGGAGATTTATGCGGATGATGTGAAATGTTCGCATGGAGCAACAGTAGGCCAGTTGGATGAAGGCGCATTATTCTACATGCGTTCGCGTGGTATTGCAGAGAAAGAAGCCCGTCTGCTGCTGATGTTCGCATTTGTCAACGAAGTGATCGATACCATCCGTCTGGAAGCGCTGAAAGATCGTTTGCATCTATTGGTAGAGAAACGTTTCCGTGGCGAGTTGAATAGATGTCAGGGTTGTGCCATTTGTAAGTAACCACTAAAAAATAATGAACGTGGATATTCAAAAGATACGTGAAGATTTTCCGATATTGAGCCGTACGGTTTACGGTAAACCTTTGGTTTATTTCGACAACGGTGCGACGACACAGAAACCCCGTTTGGTGGTTGAAGCGTTGGTGGATGAATATTATTCCGTCAATGCCAATGTGCATCGCGGCGTACATTATCTTTCCCAGCAAGCTACGGAACTGCATGAGGCTTCCCGTGAAACGGTACGTCAGTTCATCAATGCCCGTAGCACGAATGAAGTTGTCTTCACACGCGGAACAACAGAAAGTATCAACCTGCTTGTTTCCAGCTTTGGCGACGAGTTTATGGAAGAAGGGGATGAAGTGATTGTTTCCGTGATGGAACATCATAGTAACATCGTTCCCTGGCAACTGTTGGCTGCCCGCAAAGGAATTGCCATTAAAGTGATTCCGATGAACGACAAAGGTGAACTTCTGCTGGATGAATATGAAAAACTATTTTCCGAACGTACGAAAATAGTCAGTGTGGTTCATGTATCGAACGTACTGGGTACAGTGAATCCGGTGAAGGAGATGATCGCAACAGCTCATGCGCATGGTGTACCTTGCCTGATAGATGCTGCACAGTCTATTCCTCACATGAAAGTAGATGTACAGGAGTTGGATGCCGATTTTCTGGTATTCTCCGCCCATAAGATATATGGTCCGACAGGTGTCGGAGTGCTTTACGGAAAAGAAGAATGGTTAGATCGCCTTCCTCCTTATCAGGGAGGAGGAGAGATGATCCAGCATGTCTCTTTCGAGAAGACCACTTTTAATGAACTTCCTTTCAAGTTTGAAGCGGGTACGCCCGACTATATCGGAACTACCGGATTGGCAAAAGCCCTTGATTATGTGAACGGACATGGCATTGAACAGATAGCCGCCCATGAGCATGAACTGACAACTTACGCTTTGCAACGCTTGAAAGAAATCCCCCATATGCGTATATTCGGTGAAGCAGCCGAACGGGGAGCAGTCATTTCCTTCCTGGTGGGAGATATCCATCATTTCGATCTTGGCACGTTGCTGGATCGTTTAGGTATTGCCGTGAGAACGGGGCATCATTGTGCACAACCTCTCATGCAACGTCTTGGCATAGAGGGAACTGTACGTGCTTCGTTTGCCATGTACAATACCAAATCGGAAATAGACACATTGGTGGCAGGGATTGAACGTGTC
>DXOJ01000222.1 GCA_019412865.1 Bacteroides sp.
TCAACCAATAAAATAAAGAGAAATGCATAAAGCAGGTTTTGTAAACATCGTAGGAAATCCGAATGTCGGAAAGTCGACATTGATGAATGTCTTGGTGGGCGAACGTATTTCGATCGCTACCTTCAAAGCGCAGACTACTCGTCACCGGATTATGGGGATCTATAATACGGATGAGATGCAGATTGTTTTTTCTGATACTCCGGGTGTGTTGAAGCCCAATTATAAGCTACAGGAGTCTATGCTGAATTTTTCTACTTCGGCATTGACGGATGCGGATATCTTGCTTTATGTAACGGACGTGGTGGAGACGCCGGATAAGAATAATGAGTTTATGGAAAAGGTGCGTCAGATGACGGTGCCTGTTCTCTTGCTCATCAATAAGATAGATCTTACAGATCAGGAAAAACTGGTAAAGCTGGTGGAAGAATGGAAAGAGTTGCTTCCCCAAGCCGAAATTATTCCGATTTCTGCTACATCAAAGTTCAATGTAGACTATGTGATGAAGCGGATCAAAGAACTGCTGCCCGATTCTCCTCCTTATTTTGGAAAGGATCAGTGGACGGATAAGCCTGCCCGTTTCTTCGTGAATGAGATTATCCGGGAAAAGATTCTGCTCTACTACGATAAAGAGATCCCCTATTCGGTGGAGGTTGTCGTGGAAGAGTTTAAGGAAGAACCGAAGAAGATTCATATTCGGGCGGTGATTAACGTGGAACGTGATTCGCAGAAAGGAATCATTATCGGTAAACAGGGAAAGGCGTTGAAGAAGGTGGCTACCGAGGCTCGCTGTGAACTGGAACGTTTCTTTGGAAAGACTATTTTTCTCGAAACGTATGTGAAAGTGGATAAGGATTGGCGTAGTTCGGATAAGGAACTCCGCAATTTTGGTTATCAGTTAGATTAAGAGTATTCATGCGACTGTGATAGTCGTGAAAAAACAAGGTATTGAACTATGGGTAATTTAGTTGCAATTGTAGGACGCCCGAATGTGGGCAAGTCTACCTTATTTAACCGTCTGACGAAGACTCGTCAGGCTATTGTGAATGAAGAAGCGGGTACAACCCGCGACAGACAATATGGCAAGTCTGAGTGGCTGGGCCGTGAATTCTCTGTGGTTGACACCGGTGGATGGGTGGTCAACTCGGATGATGTCTTTGAAGAGGAAATCCGTAAGCAGGTATTATTGGCTGTGGAAGAAGCGGATGTCATTCTGTTTGTAGTGGATGTGATGAATGGAGTGACTGACTTGGATATGCAGGTAGCTGCTATTCTGCGTCGTGCTAATAGTCCGGTGATTATGGTTGCCAATAAAACGGATAACCACGATTTACAATATAATGCTCCCGAATTCTATAAACTGGGATTGGGCGATCCGTATTGCGTTTCTGCCATGACAGGAAGTGGTACGGGTGATTTGATGGACTTGATTGTCAGCAATTTCAAGAAAGAGTCGTCAGAAATCCTGGATGATGATATTCCCCGTTTTGCTGTGGTAGGACGTCCGAACGCCGGAAAGTCTTCCATTGTAAATGCATTTATTGGGGAAGAACGTAATATCGTAACAGAGATTGCCGGAACTACCCGCGACTCTATCTATACTCGTTACAATAAATTCGGATTTGATTTTTATCTGGTGGATACAGCGGGTATCCGTAAGAAAAACAAGGTAAATGAAGACTTGGAATATTATTCAGTCGTTCGTTCGATTCGTTCTATCGAAGGTTCGGATGTTTGTATTCTGATGTTGGATGCTACAAGAGGTGTTGAGGGGCAGGACTTGAATATCTTCTCTCTGATTCAGAAGAATCAGAAAGGTCTGGTAGTTGTTATAAATAAGTGGGATTTGGTGGAAGATAAATCTGTGAAAGTACAGAAAGCGTTTGAGGAAGCTGTTCGCTCGCGTTTTGCTCCGTTTGTCGATTTCCCGATCATCTTTGCTTCTGCACTGACTAAGCAACGTATTCTGAAAGTGCTTGAAGAAGCACGTAGTGTGTATGAGAACCGGACGACAAAAATCCCGACCGCACGTTTGAATGAAGAAATGCTTCCGTTGATCGAGGCTTATCCGCCTCCTTCAAATAAAGGTAAGTATATCAAAATTAAATATATCACACAGTTGCCGAATACACAGGTGCCTTCATTTGTATATTTCGCCAACTTACCTCAGTATGTGAAAGAGCCATACAAACGTTTCCTCGAAAATAAGATGCGTGAGAAATGGAATCTGACAGGTACTCCGGTTAATATTTATATTCGACAGAAATAAATAAAAAAGACACGGATTGTCTCAATTATATAGAATATATATAGAGACAATCCGTGTCTTTTATAAATATATCTCTGTGAGATCTTGTATTACTTTGTAGTAGACTTATTTTTCCAACTGGAAATCTTTTCGGCGTAACACGAAGCTGTTACTCAAGTATTTTTCACGTACAATCTGATTTTCCGATAATTCTTCCGGTGTTCCCTGGAAAAGGATCTTTCCTTCGAACAGCAGATAGGCGCGGTCTGTGATACTAAGCGTTTCCTGTACGTTGTGGTCGGTAATCAGGATTCCGATATTCTTGTCTTTCAGTTTCCATACAATTTGCTGGATATCTTCTACGGCAATCGGGTCGACACCGGCAAAAGGTTCGTCAAGCATGATGAATTTGGGGTCGATGGCAAGACAACGGGCAATCTCTGTACGGCGGCGCTCACCTCCCGACAACTGGTTACCTTTATTTTTGCGTACCTTTTGCAGACGGAACTCTGCAATCAGGCTTTCGAGTTTCTCTTTTTGATATTCTTTGGGCTTGTTGGTCATTTCCAGTACAGAGGCGATATTATCTTCCACGCTCATCTGGCGGAAAACGGATGCTTCCTGTGCAAGGTAGCCGATTCCCGTTTGTGCGCGTTTGTAAACCGGATATTTGGTAATTTCCAGATCATCGAGGAAAATACGTCCTTCATTAGGAGTAATCAACCCTACAGTCATATAGAATGAAGTCGTCTTACCGGCACCGTTTGGTCCCAGCAAACCTACAATCTCACCTTGCTTCACATTGATGGAAACGTGGCTTACAACGGTTCGTTTACCGTACTTCTTAACCAGGTCTTCCGTGCGGAGCACCATCTTGCTTTCTTCCATATTCTAGTTATTTTGTGGCAAATGTAGTAAAAATAAGCTGAAATAATGTACATTTGCAGACAAATAGTGT
>DXOJ01000223.1 GCA_019412865.1 Bacteroides sp.
GGAGAATGGTAAAACAGACATTGCGTAACATGATTGGTGAAAAAGAACCTGATTACTTAGCTTAATCAGTAACCCCAAATAATAAGTTGAGATTGAGATTTACCATCCTATAAAGACTGGTGGATGCTCAACCTCAACTTTTACTTTTTTATTGTACAAATTCCCGATCACATTCGGGAACTCATGGCATAACCGACTCGTAGTTTGTAATTAGTAATTAGTAATAAATGAAGCGTCCTCCCTTTCTACCTGTTTTTATAGGCACGGGCTTTGGCTCCGGTTTTTCTCCTTTTGCTCCCGGCACGGCTGGGGCGTTACTGGCTTCTATCATTTGGATTGCATTTTATTTCCTCCTTCCTTTCCCTGTTGTATTATGGCTGACCGCCGCTTTGGTGATTGTATTTACATTCGCCGGCATTTGGGCTGCCAATAAACTGGAAACTTATTGGGGGGAAGATCCTTCGCGTGTGGTAGTGGACGAGATGGTAGGAGTATGGATACCGTTATTGGCCGTTCCCAATGACGACCGTTGGTTCTGGTACGTGATTGCAGCTTTTGCCCTGTTCCGTATCTTTGATATAGCCAAGCCGTTGGGCATACGCCGTATGGAAAGCCTGAAAGGTGGAGTAGGTGTGATGATGGACGACGTTTTGGCGGGAGTGTATAGTTTTATTTTGTTAGTGGGAGCAAGATGGGTGATTGGCTGAAAAGAGTTGCACGGATGATTTCCCAGAAAGGTGGCATCTTCATGTTCTTGAGGGCGCAGCTTTCTGCTCAAATGGCAACTATTGCAGACTTTCTCGTTACGATTCTTCTGGTCAGGCTATTTGAAGTCTACTATGTATATGCCACCCTGGCGGGGGCTATCTATGGAGGAATCGTCAATTGTGTTATCAACTATAAATGGACCTTTAAATCGAAAGGAAAGAAAACGAATGTCGCTGCAAAGTTTATCCTTGTATGGATTTGTAGCGTTTGGCTAAACACGTGGGGCACGTATGCACTGACAGAATCATTAGCAAAGATTCCCTGGGTACGTGATACGCTTAGCCTGTATTTCGGAGATTTCTTCATTATTCCTAAAGTGGTAGTAGCAATCATCGTGGCATTGTTCTGGAACTATAATATGCAGCGTGTCTTTGTTTACCGGAATATAGATATAAGAAGTTTATTCGGAAAAAGAAACTGAAAAAAAACAGATTGAAAAAATCGATTGAAAGAACTGATTGAGAAAACAGAAGATTTAGATAAAAATAGCTATAAACAGATTTAAACAGATGAATTACAGAGATTATTTACAACAGTTGATTTATAAGATTATCAATCCCCTGATACGCGGAATGATTAAAATAGGGATCACTCCTAACTTTATCACCACTACCGGATTTATCCTGAATGTAGTAGCGGCAGGAATGTTTGTATATGCCGGCATTTATGGCGGTCAAAACGATCTGGCCATTATCGGCTGGGCAGGCGGTGTGATTTTGTTTGCCGGATTATTTGATATGATGGACGGACGTGTAGCTCGCCTGGGTAACATGAGTTCCAAGTTCGGTGCGCTTTACGATTCAGTACTCGACCGTTATAGTGAATTGATGACCTTCTTCGGTATCTGTTACTATTTGTCAATGAAAGACTATTTCTTTTATGCACTTATTGCCTTCATAGCACTAATCGGCTCACTGATGGTAAGCTACGTGCGTGCCCGTGCCGAAGGACTGGGAATCGAATGTAAAGTGGGATTCATGCAACGTCCGGAGCGCGTAGTGCTGACCAGTCTCGGAGCTTTATTCTGTGGCGTTTTCAAAGATATCACCGCTTTCGAACCGATTCTGATTATGATTGTTCCTCTTGCCTTTGTTGCAGTGTTTGCCAATATCACAGCTTTTGCACGTGTGAGACATTGCTACAAAGCGATGAAAGAATAATCTATCATTTATCAACTATCACCTATCAACTAATATGATAAAGAATATTCAAATGCCGTCGAAGAGAGAAGCCCTGACTGTGACAGTCATTATGGCTCTTTTCCTTTTGCTGACAGGTATCTTCATCGGGCTTCGTTCCGAGCACCTGTTAATGGCGGTACTCTATTTAGTTTTATTTTTTGCCGGACTGCCTACTCGTAAGTTAGCAGTAGCTCTGTTGCCTTTCGCCATTTTTGGAATCTCGTATGACTGGATGCGTATTTGCCCCAACTACGAAGTGAACCCGATTGACGTGGCCGGACTGTATAATCTCGAAAAGTCCCTCTTCGGAGTGATGGATAATGGCCTTCTGGTTACCCCTTGCGAATACTTCGCAGCGCACAACTGGCCGATAGCAGACGTCTTTGCCGGAATCTTCTACCTTTGCTGGGTTCCTGTTCCTATCCTGTTCGGGCTTTGCCTGTATTTCAAGAAGGAAAGAAAAACCTACCTTCGCTTTGCACTGGTATTTTTATTCGTCAACCTGATCGGCTTTGCCGGTTATTATATCCATCCGGCAGCTCCACCCTGGTATGCTATCAACTACGGTTTCGAACCGATACTGAACACATCCGGCAATGTAGCAGGATTGGGACGCTTTGATACTTTCTTCGGAGTGACCATCTTCGATTCGATCTATGGACGCAATGCAAACGTCTTTGCGGCAGTACCTTCACTGCACGCAGCCTATATGGTAGTTGCATTAGTGTACGCCATTATTGGTAAATGCAGATGGTATGTGATTACCCTTTTCTCTATTATTATGGTAGGTATTTGGGGAACAGCCATTTATTCATGCCATCATTATATCATTGATGTATTACTCGGTATCTCTTGCGCATTGATCGGCTGGCTGGTATTCGAATATGTATTGATGAAAATCCCGGCATTCAAAAGATTCTTCGAAAGATATTATGCATATATAAAGTAGATCTATCCCCGTGCTGGAATAAATCGTACTAAGTCATACAAGAAACAGTGAAGAACAAATATCGTAATATATTCCTCGCTTTTGGTATCATCGCCGTCCTGATTATGATATTCACTTTCGATATGGATTATCAGGAGCTTTGGATGAATCTGAAACGTGCAGGGATATATTTACCTTTGGTCTTGTTGCTGTGGCTGTTCGTCTACCTGATTAATACAGTCTCGTGGTATATAATAATCCGTAGTAGCGGAAAAACCGGCTTTTCATTTGCCCGGCTCTACAAATTCACCGTGACTGGATTTGCACTCAATTACGTGACTCCCGTCGGACTGATGGGTGGTGAGCCATACCGCATCATGGAACTGAAACCCTATATAGGAATCGAACGCGCCACCTCTTCCGTGATTCTTTACGTGATGATGCATATCTTTTCCCACTTTTGCTTTTGGTTGAGTTCAGTATTGCTTTATGTCTGCCTGTACCCGGTAGGGTGGGCGATGGGAATAATCCTGGGAGCTATAACCCTCTTTTGTCTACTGATCGTTATTCTTTTCATCAAAGGCTACCGGCATGGGATGGCAGTGGCTTTTGTCCGTATGGGTGGACGTATTCCTTTCCTGAAAAAGAAAGTACTTCATTTTGCAAGTGCACATAAAGAGAAACTGGAGGATATAGACAAACAAATTGCACTTCTCCATCAGCAAAAGAAACAAACCTTTTATAGTGCCCTCTTACTGGAATATACCGCCCGCATAGTCAGTTGTCTTGAAATCTGGCTGATACTGAATGTGCTGACCACTAACGTCAGCTTTGCCGACTGCTGCCTGATTGCAGCTTTCTCTTCTCTTCTTGCCAACCTGCTGTTTTTCCTGCCCATGCAACTGGGAGGTCGTGAAGGCGGCTTTGCCCTTGCCGTAGGTGGACTTTCCCTTTCCGGAGCCTACGGTGTCTATGCCGCTTTGATTACCCGGGTGCGTGAAATGGTCTGGATTGTTATCGGACTTGCACTGATGAAAGTAGGAAACTTTAAACAATCAAAAGAAAAATATTCTGCTTAAATTTATAACTTTGTCTGACTTATAAAAGGATCTATATAAAAAGACCTATAAAGAAAGCGACAATGAATAATTTTATCTTTTACAGTCCTACCGAATTTGTATTCGGACGGGACACGGAAGCGCAGACCGGAGCACTAGTGCAGAAATACGGCGCACGCAAAGTAATGATTGTCTATGGCGGTGGCTCTGTGATACGCAGCGGATTATTGGCTCGTGTTGAGAACTCATTGCAGGAAGCAGGTATTCCCTATTGCATGCTGGGCGGTGTACAGCCTAACCCGATAGACACGAAAGTATATGAAGGAATCGACCTCTGCCGGAAAGAGAACGTAGACATGATGCTCGCCGTTGGTGGCGGTTCCGTGATTGATACGGCGAAAGCCATTGCAGCCGGAGTTCCTTACAACGGAGATTTCTGGGATTTCTACATCGGAAAAGCCATTGTGACGAAAGCATTGAAAGTAGCCGTTGTGTTAACGATTCCTGCTGCCGGAAGCGAAGGTTCCGGTAACACCGTCATTACGAAAGTCGATGGCTTACAGAAATTAAGCCTCCGTGCTCCCGGTGTACTGCGTCCTGTTTTTGCCGTAATGAACCCCGAACTGACCTACACACTTCCTCCTTTCCAAACCGCCTGCGGCATTGCCGATATGATGGCACACATCATGGAACGCTATTTCACCAACACGAAAGACGTAGAGATAGGCGACCGCCTGTGCGAAGGCACACTACTTGCCATCATCAAAGAAGCAACCACCGTCATGAAAGAACCTGAAAACTACGGAGCCCGTGCTAATCTGATGTGGAGTGGAACCATTGCCCATAACGGAACCTGTGGTGTAGGTTGTGAAGAGGACTGGGCTTCCCACTTCCTCGAACATGAAATCAGCGCCATCTATAACGTGACTCATGGCGCCGGACTCTCCGTAATCTTCCCTGCCTGGATGACATGGATGACAGAACACAATGTGGATAAGATAGCCCAATACGCCATCCGAGTGTGGGGAGTGGCAGAATCAGATGATAAAAAGGCAGTAGCCCTTGAGGGAATCTCGCGCCTGAAATCCTTCTTTACCTCCATCGGCCTGCCTGTGACTTTCAAAGAACTTGGCATTGAGAATCCCGACATCGACCGCCTTGCAGATAGTCTGCACCGGAATAAAGGCGAATTGGTAGGCAACTATGTCAAATTAACGAAACAGGACAGCAAAGAGATTTACCGTCTGGCATTATAAGAAAAACAGATATAACCGACAACTGCATCATTTGTCTTCTGATAGAGGATAAATGATGCAGTTGTTTGTTTTGCTTCTAATTAATACCTAAACGGAAGCAAATTTTTACCATTTTAATCATGTGTTGGTATAATAGTTGTATAAAATACCTAAATTTCGTGATTGTCCAATCTATTCCATAAAGATAATTTGCAGACGTAATAACTATATATATCCGTTATGCAAAAGCTAAATTCCGGGGCTTTGAATAGAATCTTACTGTTTGTATACATTTTATCACTATCTACTAATGCAATAGCCCAAAACAAAAATAATTCAAAAGAGACATATCTTCTTCCTCCACACGGAAATTATGTTTATGGCCGGGTGATTGAGAAACTCTCTAAAGAACCGATGGTAGGAGTGACGATTCGTTTGGATGGTCATTCTACTGGTGTAATTACCGATATAAACGGTTGCTATGTATTGACCCTGCCCGAAAAAGGTGGTCTGGTTATCTATTCCTACATCGGTTTCGAAACCCGTAAAATCAAAGTCACTTCCCGGCAGAAAGTCGATGTGCAGATGGTAGAAGCTACCGAAAGTATTCAGGAAGTGATTGTAACCGGCTATAACTCCATACAGAAAGAAAGTTTCACAGGAAATACCACAAAGATAGAGAAAGAAGACCTGCTAAAAGTCAACCCGAACAACCTGATTTCGGCCATTCAGACTTTCGATCCCTCTTTCCGAATACAAGAGAATCTGGCAGCAGGTTCCGATCCCAATAGCCTGCCCCAATTCGTCTTGCGTGGTCAGACCGGTATTGGAGAAACGACACTCGGGCAGACCTCCACCTCCTCCATTTCGCGGGAAGTGCTAAGCGGTAATTCCAACCTGCCTATCTTCATACTGGACGGCTTTGAAGTCGATGTAGAAAAGATATACGACCTCGATATGAATAGCATCCACAGCATCAATATCCTGAAAGATGCTGCCGCCACTGCCATGTACGGTTCACGTGCGGCCAACGGAGTAATTGTCATTGAACGGCGTGCGCCCGAAGCCGGAAAGTTCCGTGTACAGTATTCAGGAGTACTTTCTGCCGAACTGCCGGATTTATCCTCCTACAATCTGATGAACGCCCGTGAGAAGCTGGAAACCGAACGCCTGGCAGGACTATATGACAGCAACACCCCGGAAATAGACCCCTATACCAACGGTTACTACCAACGACTCAATAATGTACTGACAGGTGTCGATACCTATTGGCTTTCTCAAGGACTGCGCACGGCTCTGAACCATAAACACTCCGTTTTCATAGACGGTGGAGAAAACGACGTGCGCTGGGGAGTGGAACTGGGATTCAGAGGAACGGAAGGAGTGATGAAACACTCTTCCCGTAAGAATGCCAATGCCGCTTTTTATGTAGACTACCGCATTGGCGGACTACAAATAAAGAACAAAGTGACCTACACTTATAACAAAAGTACAGATGTCCCCTTCAATTCATTCAGCGATTACTCCCATTTACTTCCTTATATGCGTCTGTATGATGAAAATGGCGATTATGTGCGCCGTCTCGAAAAGTTCGACGGGGCTAGCGGCACACAAGTAAATCCACTGTACGAAATCAACTTCTACAACAGCTTCGACCATTCCGGTTATGATGAAGTAACCGATGATCTTAGTCTGAATTGGCGTATCACCGACGGTCTGCGTCTGCGCGGTCAGTTTTCCGTCCTGATGAGAAATTCTACCGGTGATCTGTACAAAGATCCCGCATCGGCCAGTTATTCAGCCAGTACAGGCAACATCAATGGTGAAAAAACAGAATCCACACAAAAGAGAACAGTGATAGACGGAAGCCTGTCACTCATGTACAACAATACCTTCAAGGGACACAACCTCAATATCTGCTTGTCCTCCAACATGAGACAAACGCAGAGCACTGCTTCCGAAACACGTTACCGGGGATTTCCTGGTGGCGACCTTGTCTCTTCAAACTATGCGGCAGAAGTATACGGAAAGCCCAGCAGCTCCGACAATACCACCCGCTTGGTAGGAGCCTTGCTTACTTCCAACTACACCTATAACAATATCTATCTCGCCGACCTTACAGGACGTATCGACGGTTCTTCCGAATTCGGTTCCGATAAAAGATGGTCCATGTTCTGGTCAACAGGAGCAGGAATCAACATTCATAATTATGATTTTATGAAGTCGAACGAACTCTTTTCCATGTTGAAGTTCCGTGCCTCCTACGGACTGACCGGAAAGACCAACTTCTCCCTCTATTCGGCCAAAGATATGTATCAGCTGCAAACAGACAGCTGGTATCCCACAGGCTACGGTGTATTCCTCTATCAGATGGGAAATCCGAACCTGAAATGGGAACGTAAATACACCCTCGACTATGGAGTTGAAATCGGACTGTGGCACGATAAAATCTATCTGAAAGCCTCTGCCTACGACGAGCGTACCATCGACCTGATAACCGATTATACCATCCCTTCCTCTACCGGATTCACCTCCTACAAAGAAAACATGGGAAAGGTGAAAAATACCGGCGTCGAACTGGAACTGCGGGCACGACTTTACAGTGACAGAAACTGGCTCTTCCAGCTCTACGGCAGCTTTGCAAGAAACAAAAACACGATTATTGAAATCTCCCAAGCAATGCGCGACTATAATAAAAGAGTGGAAGAACTGTTCAGCGAATATAACCCCGAAAGCAGCTCCGATTCAAAATATGCTAAAACATACCTGAAATATTACGAAGGAGCCTCTCTGACCTCTATTTACGGGATGAAGTCATTGGGAATCAGTCCCACAAACGGCAAAGAAATCTACCTTCGCCGGAATGGTGACGTTACCGATGTATGGTCTGCCGACGAATGGACCATTATTGGCGATACAGCTCCCAAGGGACAAGGCTCATTCGGTTATACCCTGTCCTATAAACAGTTATCCATGTTTGCTTCTTTCCTCTATACTTTTGGTGGAGATGCTTACAACAATACCCTCGTCTCCTATGTAGAGAATGCCGACATTAAAAATGACAATGTAGATAAGCGGGTATTGCTCGACCGTTGGCAGAAACCGGGAGACATAACCACCATGAAAGATATTCGTGACCGTAATGTCACCACCGGCGCATCTTCGCGTTTTGTACAGAAAAACAATACCCTGCAATGGAGTTCATTGACAATGAGCTACAATTTCCGTCTCGAACAATTAAAGAAACTCCATCTGTCCGGCCTGCGTCTTTCGTTCACGATGAACGACCTGTTCTATTGGTCTACCATCCGTCAGGAGCGGGGACTGGATTATCCTTATTCGCGTTCATTCAATCTGACTACTAACATCATATTCTAACCATACAAATGAAGAAACTAATCAGCCATATACTAATAGCCCTGACAGGGATATTAACAGTTTCCTGCAATGCCTGGCTGGACGTAACGCCTGACAATGCGATTGCCGACGACGATCTGTTTTCCACCGGTTTCGGCTATCGGAATGCCCTGAATGGCATCTACACCAATCTGGCGTCCGACGAACTTTACGGTAAGCAACTAAGCTGGGGATTCCTTAGTGCCATCTCCCAGCAATACAATCAAAAGGCGGGAACCATCTCTCCGATGTATGCCGACGCTTCCGAACTTATCTATAACACGGTCGATACCGAACCCGTCGTGACAGCTATCTGGGAAAAAGGCTATAAAGTGATAGCCAACCTGAACAAGCTCATCGAGAACATCCGACCCACGGACATCTCTTTGTTCGAATACGGAGAAGAAGAGAAAAACCTCATTTACGCCGAAGCCTTGTCATTAAGAGCGATGATGCATTTTGACCTGCTTCGCCTGTTTGCCCCTGCAACGGCAACCAATCCTTCGGGCACCTATCTTCCTTACCGCGATAAATACGAAGCTGCAGTGGTAGAAAAATGCACCGTTACCGATTTTATCGAGAAAGTCCTGAAAGACCTGCTCGAAGCGGAAGACATTCTGCGGAAGTTTGACACCGAATACCATCCCGAAGCGATGTATGCTTCACAAATGTACGAGCCTACTCCCGAATGGAATGCCCGCTACCGCTTCAACTCCGGTTCCTATATAGACGATATGGGAGCATTCTTCTGGTATCGTGGCATCCGCTTCAACTACCTGGCATTGCTGGGGTTGAAAGCCCGTGTCTGCATCTATGCCGGTCCTGCCTACTACAAGAATGCCGAGACAGCCGCCAAAGAACTTTACAACACCTATTATCAGCAGAAACGATGGATAGGCTTTACAGAAGGAGAGAACATTACCTGCAATCTCAACTCCCGATATACAAAAGTCTCCCACGACATCTTGTTCGGCTTGTACAAGAAACAGCTGGCAACGGATTATGAAATGGCTGTATGGGGCTCTTCCTCTTCTTCGTCAACCACCCGTCTGCCGTTGGCAAATATCCCTTCCCTGTTTGCTTCGGACAACACGGGTGTATATACCGACTATCGGCTCACCTACCTGATCGGGACTACCAATGAAACCCAGTCAAAATATTACACCCTGAAGTATAACCCTTCCGTAGAATCAGTAGTAGAAGCAATGGAGAATCCGATGATACCAGTGATCCGGTTCAGTGAAATCTGTCATATCCTGGCGGAGATCAGTAGCTATAATGGCAAGATAACCGAAGGAATCAACTACCTCGAAACAGTCCGAAAAGCCCGTGGAGCTGAACGTACCCTTAGCCTGACAGTCAGCACCCGTGAACAACTGGATGCCGAAATACTGCTCGATATGCGGAAAGAAATGATAGGCGAAGGCGGAACCTTCTACACCTACAAACGGATGAACCTCTCTACCGTGCCCGATTCCGACGAGGAAGGAGAAATCAACATGACAGGTTCCTATGTACTTCCATTGCCTACCAGTGAAACAACCAACTAATGCCCGGATAAGATGAAACGAATATTGACATATACCACCTTCTGCCTGCTGCTCGTTTTCGCCTCCTGCAGCGAAGAGCAACTGGAAGTTTATCATGGAGACAACTACGTCTATTTCACTTACATGAACGATAAGTCTCCCCAGAAAATAACATTCAATTTTGCTACGGATGCACCCTTGCTTCGGGAAGGAACCGTGAAAGTGAAAATGACACTTCTTGGCTACCTGCTCGAAGAAAATGCTACCTGTGATATTTCCGCAGTGGGAGAGAAGAGCACCGCCCGTTCCGGCATCGATTATGCCCCTTTGACTTCCGGCATCTTCCATAAAGGACTGGCAGAAGACACCTACGAAGTCACCGTCTATCGTAATGAAGCACTGCTCAACACAGAATATACACTTACCCTTTCGCTGGATGCAGTGGAAAACTGTCTGGTAGGCCCGGCAGAATATCAATACGTCACGATTCAAGTGACCGACCGGATTTCCTGCCCTGTGTGGTGGAGCCAGAGTTCAGCGGCCAATCTGGGAGTATACTCGGATATGAAATACCGTGTTTTTATCATTTTCATGGATGGCGAGATACTCGAATCATTGGATAAATACACCGGCATTGAGTTTGTCAATCTGATAGCCGACTTCAAGGCTTGGTGGAAAGACCAGTGGCAGCAAGGCAATTACCAATATTATGATACAGATGGAGTGACACCGCTGTATGAAACCATTCTCGATAACTGACAATAAACTATGAAGCGAAAAACAATACTATTCATTTCAATCCTGCAGCTTCTCGTGATAACCGGCTGTTATGACGATTTGGGAAACTATGGCTATACAAACTCTACCAAAGTCTCTTTTGTGAACTCCGCTTCGTCGGACTACACATTTATGGTAGGCGACCTTTTCGAGATGGATGCTCCCGTCAACTTCTCAACCGACATCGGAAACGTAGACGAACTTTTCACCGTCCAATGGTACTTGAACCGTGAACTGATCTACACTGGCTATCATCTGAAATACCAGTTCGAGAAAGGCGGGACATACGAACTGATACTGAAAGTAATCAATAAGGAAACGAACGAAACGTATATCAGCAATAAATACACCCTGACGGGAAAGAATAGTTTCGACTGGGGCTGGATGATTCTTTCCGATAAGGGAGACGGAAAATCTGCCTTGTCTTTCATCAATCCGGCCTTTCGGGTGACGCACAATGTGGAGAGCACCATCAAAGGTGGTTTAGGTACAGATCCGCAGGGAATCTACTACTATTATGTATTAGGCTCTATCTCCGGTTCCTACGTTTCGGGCTTACCGAAAGTCCTGATAAATCAGGGCAGTGGAAGTGTCACGCTGGACGGTAATTCGTTGCAAAAGGATATGTGGCTTGCCGACGAATTCGAGAACCGTAAAGAACCGGATGACTTGAAGATAATGGACCTCGCTTTCAAAGAAGAATATTACGTGATTTGCTCCGAACAGGGGGAAGTGTATATCCGTGCCGTAGGCACTGACAATAAAGCGATTCCTTATTACGGGAAGTACGGCGCCATGCCGTATGAGTTTGAGGGAGGTAGCCGTATCACCTGTTTCGCACCGTTCCACAACGTCACTTATTGGTGTGCCGACGAAGAACGTTGTATCTTGTATGATGAGCAAAATGCCCGTTTTATCGGCATTACACATTATCCGCAGTGGGGAGCAGTTTATACTCCTGCCATCGTCTACTTCAAAACATACGATCAGGATTTGGAAGTTCCCTCCGGTGTGTTGCGGGTGAACAATATGGGAGCGGGAACCCGCTGCCTGACAATAGGCGCTTACGAAAAGAAAGATGTAGCCTCCAACGGCGGGCTGACATTTTGGTCAAACTACGTGTCGCTGATTGACGTGCAGGGAACCGGAAATTATGATTTGCACGAGTTTGCCGTAAAAGACATGGATAATAACTCTCACCTGATAACCGGTACGGATCAATACGGATTCAGCGGCAGCTCCTTATTGACTCAGCAAAGTGTCATTAAGATGTCCTCCAATTTTGAAAAGAACCCTTATTTCTACTTTACCGATGGAGATAAGAATCTCTATATATACAGTATGCAGATGCGCAGCCATATGCTGGCTTACACAGCGGGCAGCCGTATCACCGGCATCAGTGGAAGTCCTGTTGTTTGTGAGTTTTATGGCTATGGGGGAAATAGCACTGATCCGAATTTCCGGCTGGCACTTTCGCAGGAAAATGGGGATATCGCCATCATCGATGTAAACACGAGCCAGATGGTACGTCTCTTCGAAGGTTTTGCTCCCGATTTGGAATTGAAGACTTTTAGCGGGTTTGGCGATGTGAAAGGCATGGTATGGTGCACGAACTATGAAGGAGAATATTAATTGGAAAAAGAAAATAACCTATCAGTAAATAATTAATCATTTAAACGAGAAAAGTATGAAAAATAGACTGTTTTATTTTGCTGCTTGTGTAGCTTTAGTATTGTCTTCAGTAAGTTGCAGCAGTGACGATGGTGAAGAAGAAGATGCAGATATTCCCGTAGTGGGGAAAATTGCTGTTTCCGGTGCTTATAATGTGTATTCCCATGGAAGCCAGGGATGGATTGAAGCGGACAAGATAGGAATATATGTGTTGTCCGATGGCAAACCGCAGGAAAACTTGCCGTATGCTCCGTCGGAAGTAGCTAAAGCTACTATGATGGAATATGAGGGCAAGACCTACATCACCTATGACAAAGAGGATTATGTGACTGATGAGGTGACTTTGAATCCTTCTTCCGAACTGTCTGCAGGATTTAAAAGTGGCGATCACACGATTTATGCATATACCCCTTATAGTGCAGCTTCACAAGATTACAAAACGGTAGCCTTGCCAAACATTTCAGTGCAGGAATACTATGCATCCGAATTTATGCCTAATCGTAAATATAGCTTTGCATACGCTTCGGCCACCACTTCCAGTTATTCGGCAGCTACGGTTACTTTGGGAGAATTCAAATCTCTGTTTTCACAGCTCACCTTGCCCGCACTGGAATGTCCCGATGCTTTAGCTGGAAAAACCTGCACTAAAATTGTGGTAACCTGCGACGAACATCCCCTGTCTTATGCAGACGGAGCTACCGTTAATCTGGCCACCGGTGAAATCAGTGGTACTCCTTTGAACAGCGTCACTTATAACATTCCCGACGGCCTGGTGGTAAATGCCGGATTTCCGGCTTTCGGGCTTCCGGCCTCACTGGAAACTGCTTACATGATGGTTGCCGTTCCCTTTGAAGAGGGGATGAATTATACCTATAAATTTACGCTGACAATCGGCGGACAGGAATATACGACTTCAGGCAAACCTAAAACAGGTTTCTGGTCGACGGATAATAACCTGAATATGAAAGATATTGCCGGTATCGAATAATTATTATCTTTGTATCTGTATATAAATATTAAAAAAGAAAGCATGAAGAAATTAGTTTCAATTCTGATGATTCTGGCAATGATTATCCCATTGGCCGGAGCACAATCGACGGACATCTTCAAGAAAAAGAAGAAAAAGAAGAGCAAGACGGAAGCGGTGGATAAAGCCAAGACTGACTCCATTGCCAAGAGTAAGAAAGATGCTCTGCAACCTTACGCAAAAGT
>DXOJ01000224.1 GCA_019412865.1 Bacteroides sp.
ACAAATTACTAATTACTATTTACTTTTTCTACTTGGAGCTGCAAATGTACGCAATAATTTGAATACAGAGACATAAAAACTTTAAAAACCTTAGCAAGGTTAAAATCGCTATGGTAAATTGAAAAGAAAGCTATACATTTGTCATACGGAAAACTTAAAACAATATCATAATGACCATACACCTTATCTCATTCGCTTCAATACTTCACAAACAAGTCTCGCTACGTAGCTCGCACGAAGCTATTTTGAGCGAGATTGAAAAATATTATACTGTAAAGTTCGTCGACCATCAAGATATGGACAAACTTAGTAGTGACGATTTCAAAATCATTTTCGTCGCTACCGGTGGGGTGGAAAGACTGGTCATACAGCATTTCGAAAACCTCCCTCGCCCCGCCATTTTACTGGCAGACGGCATGCAGAATTCTCTTGCTGCCGCACTGGAAATTTCCACCTGGTTACGGGGACGCGGAATGAAAAGTGAAATTCTGCACGGTGAATTACCGGCTATCATCTTACGTATCCATACACTTTATAATAATTTCCAGGCACAACGTTCCTTGTTCGGCAAACGTATCGGAGTCATTGGAAGTCCTTCTTCCTGGTTAGTTGCCAGTAACGTAGACTACTTGTTGGCAAAACGTCGTTGGGGAATCGAATATGTAGATATTCCATTGGAACGGATTTATGAACAATTTAAACACATTACGGATGACCAAGTCGGAGCATCATGCGCAGCTGTAGCATCACAAGCTCTTGCCTGCCGCGAAGGAACTCCCGAAGATTTAATCAAAGCGATGCGATTATACCGGGCAATCAAAAAGGTCTGTCAGGAAGAAAATCTGGAAGCGCTGACATTAAGCTGTTTTAAACTGATTGAACAAATCGACACTACCGGATGCGTGGCATTATCTTTATTGAATGATGACGGGATAATAGCAGGTTGTGAAGGAGATCTTCAATCTGTATTTACGCTATTAGCAGTTAAAGCACTTACGGGTAAAGACGGATTTATGGCAAATCCTTCCATGATTAATTCCCGTACGAATGAACTGATATTGGCACATTGCACCGTAGGTCTCAAACAAACGGAGAGATATATTATCCGCAATCACTTTGAAACAGAAAAAGGAATTGCCATACAAGGGCTACTTCCGACGGGGGATGTAACGATCATAAAATGTGGCGGTGAATGTCTGGATGAATATTACTTGTCTACAGGAACATTGACTGAAAACACTAATTATATTAATATGTGCCGTACACAAGTGCGCATCCGCATGAATACTCCGGCCGAATACTTCTTAAAGAATCCACTGGGAAATCATCATATTATGCTTCATGGTAACTATGAAGATACGTTGAACGAGTTTTTCCAGGCAAATGCTTGCAAGAGGACGGAATAAAGGCATCTATAAAAAACGAAAGATTTATGATAGGAGAAATTACATGTGCTATAAATAGAGTTGAAGAGCAAATAGAGCAGCTCTTTGACGAAAAAGAGGAGTTTATCATGGCCTATGAAGATGCGCTACCTAGAACTATGTATCTGAAGAAGTTGACTGAAATTGATTCACGAATAGACGAGCTAAAGAAAACGTTGATTTCGTTGAATGAAGAGAAACAAGAGATCCTGGATATGGAATAACTTATCCTATGGGAATATCTTCCCATTTCCCCCCATGCCATTCTACCACCGAAGTAAAACCTGCTTTCTTCAAAGCGGCTAACCCTTCGAAGCGGGCATTGTTTATTCTTTCAGGGTAGTGCGCATCACTATTCACCTGTACCCGAATACCCAATTCTTTCAGGAAAGGGAAATAACGTTCATTCGGATAGAATGTACCCAGCTCATTATAAGACTTGGTATTGATTTCCAACATATAACCACGTGCGGCAATCACCGCGAAGTAATCGCGGACCAACGTGTCATACCATGCTTCATCAAGCAAACCCGGACGATAACAGGAAGCGTTATAATGCATCTTGTCAGCATGGCCGACAATATCCAGTCCTCCCAGCTCTACCATACGGAGCAGGTTCTTATAATACAGGTGGACAACAGAATCCAAGTCACCATCGAAGTGCCTGTCTACCAATTGACGGAAAAGATCTGCCGAGGTATCAATATCTACGATTTTCCCTTCCGGAGAATACAACATATGCACAGAACCTATCCGGTAGTCAAGTGGTAGTTTTTGAAAACAAGGCAAAGAGGGATTGTTTTCTTCATTCAGGTAGTCAATTTCGAGACCGATGGCAAGCTCTATCTTACCTGCATATTTCTTTTTCAGACGAGAGAATTCGGAAAGGTAATCTTCCATTCTATCCCACTCCATCGTCCATGCGGTAGAAAATGGTAGTGGAGCATGAGAAGAAATGCCATAAGAAGTAAACCCTTCGCTGATAGCAAAACGAATAAAATCGTCCATATTGGCTCGTCCGTCGCAATACAGGCAGTGGCTATGATAATTGGTTAGGTTTGTCATACTAGGTTATATTGTCTGGGGGTATATTATCATTATTTGGTTATCCGGGAATATAATAAACTATACTTGTGCCATCGAAGTGGCACAACTGTGCCAGCATGTTGGCACTGCTACGCCAAAGAGGTGGCACAAAGGTGCCAATATAGTGGCACGAATCAGCCTTCTATTTCGCTAAGTTCCAACCAACGCATTGTCTTTTCGTCAATCATATCATTGACTTCGGGCAAACGTTTTGACTTTTCAGTCAATTCGTCAACGGAAAGTGTGCCGCTACAAAGAAGTTCCTCAATTTGTGTTTTTTCAGCTTCCAGTTCGGCGATTTCTTTTTCCAGTTGCTCGAATTCACGCTTTTCTTTAAAGCTCATCTTACGCTTGTCGTTCAGACGGACACGGGCGGTCTTTTCTTCCTGCGGCTTCTCTGCTTCTTTCTCTTTTTGTTCCTTTGCTTCTTTCCAGTTACGATAATCACTATAATTTCCGGGGAAGTCACGAATATCTCCCTGTCCGTTGAATACCATCAGGTGATCTACTACTTTATCCATAAAGTAACGGTCATGGGAAACGACAATCACACAGCCTTTGAAGTTTTGGAGATATTCTTCGAGCACATTCAGCGTGATAATATCGAGGTCATTGGTAGGCTCGTCCAATACCAGGAAGTTAGGATTACGCATCAGGATGGTACAAAGGTAAAGACGGCGACGCTCTCCCCCACTCAATTTATAGACATAGCTATGCTGGGTTTCAGGAGTAAACAGGAAATGCTGCAGAAATTGAGAAGCAGTCAGCTTCTTTCCATTGCCCAATTCGATGACTTCGGCAATATCCTGTATCACATCAATCACTTTCATCTGTTCGTCAAACTGAAGTCCGTCCTGCGAATAATAACCGAAACGAACTGTTTCGCCAATATCCACTGTTCCGCTATCAGGCTTGACTTGTCCCATCAATATCTTGATAAAAGTAGATTTTCCGGTTCCGTTATTTCCTACAATTCCCATCTTCTCATAACGAGAGAAGATATAAGAGAAATCATCCAGAATCTTCAGATCTCCGAAACTCTTGAAAAGATGGTCGGCTTCGAATATCTTGCTTCCGATATACGATGCTTTCACTTCCAGCTTTACATTATCAGTATTAAAACGCTGCTTCGCAACCTTTTCCAATTCGTAGAAAGCATCTTCCCGGTAACGAGCCTTATGTCCGCGTGCCTGCGGCATCCGGCGCATCCAGTCGAGTTCTGTACGATACAGATTATTGGCACGCTCTATTTCCACGCTCTTAGATTCAATACGTTCCTGACGCTTTTCGAGATAATAGCTGTAGTTACCTTTATATTGGTAGATTTGTTGATTGTCTATTTCGATAATCTCGGAGCAAACACGATCAAGGAAGTAACGGTCGTGAGTCACCATCAGCAGACTAAGGTTGGTACGACGCAGGTAATCTTCCAACCATTCGGTCATATCCAAGTCCAGATGGTTGGTCGGCTCATCAAGGATTAACAGATCCGGTTCGGTAATCAAAGCGTTTGCCAAGGCAACACGCTTCAGCTGTCCGCCGGACAGTTGCTTCACTTTCTGATCGAAATTACGGATTTTAAGTTGTGAAAGGATTTGCTTGGCTTTCTGTTCATACTCCCAAGCTTTCTCCTGATCCATACGTGCCAAGAGGTTTTCCAATCCCGGATGACCTTCGGTTTCCATGCAGCGTTCGTACTCCTTTATCAATTCCACCGTGCTATTACCATGATGGAAACAGGCTTCGAGCACTGTCAGTTCTTCGGGATATTGCGGATCCTGTTCCAGGTAATCCACCCGAAGATCACGACGAAAAACAATATTACCGCTATCATAACCTTCCTTTCCGGCAATGATATTCAGTAAGGTAGTCTTTCCACTACCGTTCTTTGCTATTAATCCTACCCGCTGACCTTCGGCAATGCCCAAAGATACATTTTCAAAAAGAACCAAGTCACCGAAAGACTTGGTCAGGTTATCTATCTGTAAATAAGGTACTGCCATTTTAATCCAAACACTTCTTATATTCTTCTATTACATTGCAAGGCTCTCCCGCCTTTACTTTACTCCAAACGAGCTTCATCGGGTCGATGGTCCGATCTTTATATTGGAGAACAGGAGCTTCCCGGTTGCCGTCAATCAACGTTTTCCATTCCATGCCATCCACTTCATTTGCCAGAATTGCACAAACAGTGATACCAATAGCCAACCATTCCTCTTTCTTTTTCAAACCAATCTTACCGCTGTAAATCACTTGTTGAAGTTTCTCCAAGTCCTCTTCTATTCCTTGAAAATCCTTTTTCAGTTCCTGCTTCACAGTAGATACCACCCATTCATATCCCTCATTAATCAAATAAATTTCAGAAAGACGTACAGGAATCAATTCAGCAGGATACTTCTGCCCTTCTTTACGTACCTCCAAAGTAGCGATTACATCTTCCGCCTCCTTCACAACTCCACCTTTAGGCACGGTGAAAGAACATTCAAAAGCAATATCGTCAACGCCTGTAATCCACAAATGGGAAGTATAATAAGTTCCCTCCTCCTGAAACATTTCTTTACTATACGCACATTCCCACGTTCCGACTTTCACCAATGAAGCCGAATCGTCCTCTTTCAGTTCCTGCCGGATGGCATCTTTGCCATAACCGGCTTTTCCTTTAAATGCGGATATACGAAAATTCCCCGTCCATACATCGGGATTATAGAAAAGAAAAGAGCCTTCGCCATCTTCAAACTCATTCCAGTCTGATGGATAGTTCATAGAAAACCATGCTCCGGGAGAGATAAATTTCTTGCCTTGCATCCTTTTACTTTAAAATGATTACTTGGCAAAAGTACGAATTAAATACGAATTACAAAACATCATTTCCCTATTGGCTGTATTTTCCTCCGCACATCTTTAGAAATCTCCAGAAACATATAATTCAATTTCCCGGAATGAATACCTTCTTCGTTCTCCTTATACTTCTTATTAGCATATTGCTTCGATTTCTCGAAAGTCAATAGCGACATTTCATTCTGCGACTTGCCTACCATTGTGGAGTCCAGCTGTTCATCCGGGAAAAAGTCATCCAGATCGACATCACCAATCATTGTTGTTTCCAGGAAGTTCTTATCAGTATGTGAATTATCGGTATAATACCCCACAAACATGTGTCCCGGCGTACGTACCAGAATAGGATCGATATTTATAGCCCGAAGCAGTGATGCAAACAGTACGCTACCGTCCACACAATTAATCTGCGAAGATTCCAGTGCATCATCAAACGTACGAACCCGTTGCGAGAAAACAACATTGCTCGAAAGGCTGGTGTTGGAAACAGAACTGTAACGGAATTTGCGTTTCTGCAATATATTCCAGAGAGCATACACCTGCTTGTCCACCGCCCCTTTAGCCTTACTCTGATAGCCTAAGAAGCGATTGACAATACGAGTATTCAGTGCTTCGCGAAGCAACTGGTCAATCATCGGATTCTCTTCATTGACATAGGCAGCAAAGAAAATACTTGTATCATGGAATTTGGTTCCATTCGATACATACCCCAACAGACATTCATTGATACTGCGCACAGAGAATGTACGCACCCGTTGCCCCAGATCTTTTCCATTCATCTCGACAGTAATAGCCACACTTACCGGTTCTGCCTGCACCTCATTTTTCAGAGCTTCATAGTTCCAGATGATATCAGGATAAATCGTATATTCCGTTCGAGGCTTGTTTAGTACAAATTCCGACACCGAACGGGAGAAAAAAGGCGTTTCAGCCACTTCAATCCGTACCCGGCTATAGGCTGTCTTCGACTTCACCCGAACAGCAATACACGATTTCGGATTCCCCAAATAATTAGAATCCGACGGAACAATCACCTGCGCATCAGTAGTGGCAACAGACAAAATCGCTGAAGGAAATATATTTCCGCCCAGATCATCCACAATTTCAAAACCGGAATTGAATGAAGTATATTTAAACACAGACATACCGCCAAGGAGAATTAACAGTACCACCACCGATCCTATTATTTCCTTCCGATGCCGTTTTAAGTCAATTTTTATCATTATTTGTAGTTTCTATAATCAAACGTTTCTATTGTATCTCGCTAACAAAGATAACAAATAGTGAGCGGTTTTTCCTCTTACAATCAACAAAAACTTCCATATACCTCATCAATTCTCGGAATTCCCGGAATGTAACACGATTGTAACGTCTGTTTCATCTGCCCGTAACAAAGTCTCCTCATCTTTGCAAAGGATAAAATAAAAACGTAACTTTGTCATATCACATTAATACATATATCTTATGAACGATTACCGTATTCTAGTTGTCGACGATGAAGAAGACCTCTGTGAGATTCTGAAATTCAATCTTGAAAACGAAGGTTATGAAGTTGATACTGCAAACTCTGCTGAAGAAGCAATGAAGATGGACATCAGCAGCTATCACTTGATTCTCCTCGATGTGATGATGGGAGAAATCTCCGGATTCAAAATGGCGAACATCCTGAAAAAAGACAAGAAAACAGCTAAAGTGCCTATTATCTTTATCACAGCAAAAGATACCGAAAACGATACTGTGACCGGATTCAACCTGGGAGCAGACGATTATATTTCAAAACCTTTCTCGCTGCGTGAAGTCATCGCCCGTGTGAAAGCCGTATTAAGACGCACAGTAACAACGGAAACGGAAAGAGTCCCCGAACGTCTTACTTATCAGTCGCTCGTTATTGACATCACAAAGAAAAAAGTAAGTATCGACGATGAAGAAGTGCCATTGACCAAAAAAGAATTTGAGATCTTGCTTCTGCTGGTACAGAATAAAGGACGTGTATTTTCCCGTGAAGACATCCTGGCCCGCATCTGGAGTGACGAAGTGTACGTGCTCGACCGTACTATCGACGTAAACATCACCCGTCTACGTAAAAAGATTGGGGTATACGGCAAATGCATTGTCACCCGTCTCGGATATGGATACTGTTTTGAAGCTGAATAAATAATTATGCCGAATTAAATAGTTATTATGAACCTGCCTGTAACTCAAAAGCATTTTCTTTCTTTTAGCCGAAAACTTTTCCTTTCGGTTATTTCACTATTCCTGGTATTTGCCATTTGTTTTATTGCGTACCAGTATCAACGTGAACGGGAATATAAAATAGAACTGCTAAACACCAAACTGCAAGATTACAACAGCAGGCTCTACGAACAACTGGAGAATCAACCTCTTGACAGTGAAATCATCGACGGTTATATCAATAACCATATCCTGGAAGACTTGCGTGTAACCCTTATTGATGCTCAAGGAAATGTTGTTTACGACAGCTATCCAAGTCATAATAACCAGATGGAGAACCACCTGAACCGTCCGGAAGTACAGAAAGCCATAAAACATGGCAACGGATATGATGTACGCCGTACTTCCGAGACAACCGGAGTTCCCTATTTCTATTCGGCCACTCATTATAAAGATTATATTGTCCGTTCGGCTTTACCTTACAATGTCAGCCTCATCAACAACCTGCAAGCAGACCCGCACTATTTATGGTTTACCGTAATCGTGACCTTATTATTAATGATTATCTTCTACAAATTCACCAACAAACTGGGGACTTCCATCAGCCAGCTCCGTGAATTTGCAATGCGCGCCGACCGGAACGAGCCTATCGAAATGGCTATGCAATCCGCCTTCCCGCACAACGAACTGGGAGAAATATCACAGCACATCATTCAAATCTACAAACGACTGCACGAAACCAAAGAAGCTCTCTACATTGAACGTGAAAAGCTAATCACCCACCTTCAAATCTCACACGAAGGACTAGGTATATTTACTAAAGACAAAAAAGAGATTCTTGTCAACAATCTTTTCACCCAATACAGCAACCTGATTTCAGACTCCAACCTGGAAACAACAGAAGAAGTCTTTGCCATCAGCGAACTGCAAGAGATCATTCATTTTATCAATAAGAATCAGCAAGAACGTTCGAGAGGAAAAGGTGAAAAACGAATGTCTGTCACCATCAATAAGAATGGACGGACATTTATCGTAGAATGTATCATCTTCCAGGATGCCAGCTTCGAGATTTCCATCAACGACGTTACCCAGGAAGAAGAACAGGTTAGACTCAAACGCCAACTGACCCAGAATATCGCCCATGAGTTGAAAACTCCCGTCAGCAGCATCCAAGGGTATTTGGAAACCATTGTCAGCAATGAAAATATTCCACGCGAGAAGATCAACGTATTCCTCGAACGTTGTTATGCACAAAGCAACCGTTTAAGTCGGTTATTACGCGACATCTCCGTACTCACCCGCATGGATGAAGCCGCCAGCATGATCGACATGGAACGGGTAGACATCAGTGTGTTGGTAGGTAACATCATCAACGAAGTATCGTTGGAGCTTGACGAAAAACATATTACAGTCGTCAACTCCTTAAAGAAGAGTATACAAATCAAAGGAAATTACTCACTACTTTATTCCATCTTCCGTAATCTAATGGACAATGCCATCGCATACGCCGGAAGTAATATCCAGATCAATATCAACTGTTTCCGTGAAGATGAGAATTTCTACTATTTCAGCTTTGCCGACACAGGTATTGGAGTATCTCCCGAACATCTGAATCGTCTCTTCGAACGTTTCTACCGGGTAGACAAAGGTCGTTCACGGAAAGTAGGTGGAACAGGACTAGGATTAGCTATTGTGAAGAACGCCGTCATCATCCACGGTGGCAGCATCTCCGCCAAGAACAATCAGGGAGGCGGACTGGAATTTGTATTTACATTGGCAAAGGAGAAGTAAAATCAGAAGTTATCCTGCAAAACTTGTCTAATCAAAAAACGAACAGAAAAGAACGCAGCAAAATAAAAGGAAGAAAAATTCTTTGAATAAAGTAGAAAGGACATTATCTTTGTCACCAATGTAATCTACATAAATTCAATGTAATAATTGTTAGTTATGAAAACAAACATCCATATTCTTCCAGCTATATGCATCCTTTGCCTTTGTGCCTGCAAAAGCGGCAACGCTTCCAGTCTGAACAAAAATGATGTAATACAAGACACCATTAAAACCTTTACATTGCCTGCCATCCCCCCAATGATGACAGCCCCGGAACAACGGGCAGACTTTCTGGTAAAACACTATTGGGATAACGTCAACTTCGCCGACACTAATTACATCCACCACCCCGAAGTGACCGAACAAGCTTGGGCGGATTATTGTGACATACTGAATCACGTCCCGTTGGAAACTGCACAAGAAGCCATGCGGAAAACAATCGAACAAACGAATGTAGACAAAAAAGTATTCACCTACATCACCGACCTGGCGGATAAATATTTATACGACCCCAACTCCCCTATGCGTAACGAAGAATTCTATATTCCCGTATTAGACGCCATGTTAGCTTCTCCCTTGTTAGAGGAAATTGAGAAAGTACGTCCTAAAGCCCGCCGGGAATTAGCACAGAAAAACCGTATCGGAACCAAAGCCCTGAACTTCAGCTACACATTAGCTTCCGGCGCACAAGGCTCCCTCTATCAACAGCAAGCCGACTATATCCTCCTATTCATCAATAACCCCGGCTGTCATGCCTGCACAGAAACAATAGATGCCCTGAAAAACGCACCTATCATCAACCGACTTTTGGGACAAAAGAAACTAACAGTCCTCTCTATCTACCCTGACGAAGAGTTGGACGAATGGAGAAAACACCTGAATGAATTCCCCAAAGAATGGATCAACGGATACGACAAGAAATTTGCCATCAAAGAACAACAACTATATGATTTGAAGGCTATCCCCACCCTCTACCTTTTAAACAAGGAAAAGACCGTGCTCCTAAAAGACGCCACCGCACAAGCTATCGAAGAATACTTAACTAATGTTGAACTAGAGTAAAACGATACAAAAATGAGGGTGTTCGGAGAGGGGTGTACAAAGCGCTGAAACGCCCACC
>DXOJ01000225.1 GCA_019412865.1 Bacteroides sp.
CTTCCAGCCCACGCACAATCGTAGATAATGTATTAAAATGCGGCTTGGGCTCTTCATAGAAAACCAACATTTCTTTCACGAACAAGGGGCCTTTTTCCCAGAAAAAGCCCATGATTTCTTCTTCTTTTGCTGTTAATCCTTTCATATCTGCAACTTTGTTTGCTGCAAATAACGAAAAGTTTTAGTTCATAAACTAATTTATCTAGTTAAAGTAAACTAAAAGCTATAGTTAAGAAGAAAATCTTACTATTAAATACCTGTGAAGCAGAATTTATACTAATCCTTTAGCCCCACAGTTTATTCACAATAAAGTTGCCGATATAAAATAAGTCGCCCATAAAAACAATACTGAATACCAGAAAAGTGAAACAAGTACTCCACCGGGCTCCTCCATACTCTTCGCCGCGTTTGATACGGAGCAGGGAACTATGCAAACAATCACCTGCTATGAACAGCACAAACAAACTTGGTATCAAGTCACCCCACGATACCAACCACAGATTATCCCCCTTCCCCAACAGGAATGTCAATGCTACAGCCAATAAGAAGACAGAAGCATATTGCAAGTCTTTTCTTTTTGAATTCATAGTGGTAATGTTTAAAGTCCTTTTCACAAAGATATTGAATCTCACCCAATAATCCTTATCAAATCTATATAAAAATCGGTCAGGCTTTGTTGAATCTAAGTTTATTGTTACTTTTGCAAGTACGAATTAAAACCAAAACCGATTATAAAAGCAGATGAAAAAGATCAGCATCACTTTATTACTCTGCCTTCTCTGTCTGACCGGAATGGCACAAGGACAAAAGGCACTCGATTTAAAAGATATCACCTCCGGACGTTTCCGCCCGGAAAATATCCAGGGAGTAATCCCCATGCCTGATGGCGAACACTACACGCAGATGAACGCCGACGGCACGCAGATCATTAAATACTCTTTCAAAACAGGCGAGAAAGTAGAAGTGATTTTCGATGTAAGCACTACACGCGAATGTGACTTCAAGAACTTCGACAGTTACCAGTTCTCGCCCGACGGTCAGAAATTGCTAATTGCTACTAAAACGACACCTATATATAGGCATTCATACACAGCTGTACATTACATTTACCCTTTGAAACGAAATGATAAGGGCGTTACGACAAACAACATTATTGAACGGCTGTCTGACGGTGGACCTCAACAGGTCCCCGTCTTTTCTCCAGACGGTACAATGATTGCTTTTGTCCGCAACAATAACATATTTCTTGTTAAGCTGCTTTATGGCAACAGTGAAAGCCAGATTACGGAGGATGGCAAACAGAACTCTGTACTCAACGGCATCCCCGACTGGGTGTATGAAGAAGAGTTCGGTTTCGACCGTGCTTTGGAATTCAGCGCTGATAATACACTGATCGCTTTCATCCGCTTCGATGAGTCAGAAGTTCCCTCCTACTCTTTTCCGGTATTTGCCGGACAGGCACCCCGTATTGATGCCTTAAAAGATTATCCGGGTGAATATACCTACAAGTATCCGAAAGCCGGATACCCGAATTCGAAAGTAGAAGTACGCACGTATGACATCAAGTCACACGTCACCCGTACGATGAAACTCCCGCTGGATGCAGATGAATACATTCCACGCATCCGTTTCACAAAGGATGCCAACAAATTGGCTATCATGACATTAAACCGTCATCAAGACCGTTTCGATCTCTACTTTGCCGATCCTCGCTCAACACTTTGCAAACTAATGCTCCGTGATGAATCTCCTTATTACATAAAGGAGAATATTTTCGATAACATCCAGTTCTATCCCGAATATTTCAGCATGCTTAGCGAACGTGACGGTTACAGTCATCTCTATTGGTATAGCATGGGAGGTAACTTGATTAAAAAGGTTACTAACGGTAAGTTCGAAGTGAAAGATTTTCTGGGATATGATGAAGAAGATGGTTCTTTCTATTATACCAGCAACGAAGAGAGTCCTCTGCGCAAGGCTGTCTATAAAATAGATAAGAAAGGCAAAAAGACCAAATTGTCTCAACAGGCAGGAACCAATACGCCTCTCTTCAGCAAATCGATGAAGTATTATATGAACAAGTTCTCCAGCTTGGATACTCCTATGTTGGTTACCTTGAACGATAATTCAGGCAAAACGCTCAAAACGCTTATTACAAATGATGCGTTGAAGCAAACATTGTCCGGATATGCAGTACCACAAAAAGAGTTCTTTACTTTCCAGACTACAGATGGCGTGAAGTTGAACGGCTGGATGATGAAACCGGTTAGTTTCTCCGCATCCAAAAAATATCCGGTACTGATGTATCAATATAGTGGCCCGGGTTCCCAACAGGTATTGGATACTTGGGGAATCAGCTGGGAGACATACATGGCAAGCCTCGGTTATATCGTGGTATGTGTAGATGGTCGTGGCACTGGAGGCCGTGGAGAAGCTTTTGAGAAATGTACCTATTTGAAAATTGGCGTCAAAGAAGCCAAAGACCAGGTGGAAACAGCGCTTTACCTAGGCAAACAAACGTATGTGGACAAAGACCGCATCGGTATCTGGGGTTGGAGTTATGGCGGATACATGACTCTTATGAGCATGAGCGAAGGAACTCCCGTATTCAAAGCCGGAGTAGCAGTAGCCGCACCAACCGACTGGCGTTTCTATGATACGATTTACACCGAACGTTTCATGCGCACTCCCAAAGAAAATGCGGAAGGATATAAGGAATCATCAGCTTTCACCCGTGCCGACAAACTTCATGGAAACTTGTTGCTGGTACATGGTATGGCAGACGATAATGTTCACTTCCAGAACTGTGCAGA
>DXOJ01000226.1 GCA_019412865.1 Bacteroides sp.
AAACAGCCCTTTATTATTTCAGCTTAAAAAGTTTCATCGGACAGCAATAATAAAAAATACTCCACGCATATATTCAGTGTCATACTTTCGCCTGCCGCCAGTGGTAAAAGCATCGCCCAAACCGGACGATACCTGTTGGAAGAAATACATTCAGAAATCCTGTCTACCAGTGAATCTATGATGAAAAACTACCAAACTGTACATAATAACTGGCAATCAGAATATCAAAAACAGAAAAAGAAAGGAGAAGCATGCTCCGAAGAACCGCAACGACCTCCTTTCAAAATGCTATTCATTCCTGCTACTACCAGCTATACCCGCATGCAAATGCAGATGCAGGACAACGGTCCACAGGGAAGCATCATTTTCGACACGGAGGCACAAACGCTATCCACAGCCAATCATCTGGATTGTGGCAATTTCGACGATATGCTCCGCAAGGCTTTTGAGCACGAAAATATAGATTCTTCCTACAAAGCCAACGGCCTCATTCCGATCTATATACGCCATCCTAAATTGGCTTTACTGCTGACGGGTACTCCCGGACAAATAGACGGCCTATTGAGCAGCTACGAAAACGGATTGCCCAGCCGCACCCTGATTTACACTTTCCGCGAAGCTCCGCACTGGAAAGAAATGGGCGACGACTGCGTCTCACTGGAAGATTCTTTCAAACCGATTGCGCATCGTGTCTCCGAATTATATCACTTCTGTCTGGCTCATCCGGTTCTTTTTCATTTCAACCGCCTGCAATGGAACCGTCTGAATGAGATTTTCTCACGTATGCTGTCCGAGGTGGCATTGGAAGGCAACGATGACCTCCAAGCTGTAGTGAAACGCTATGCTTTTCTGGTGATGCGTATCAGTATGATCCAGACCCGTATCCGGCAATTTGAGGCAACCGATCTTTCTCCCGAGATTTATTGCACGGACGCTGATTTTGAGCGTTCTCTTCAAATCGTTCTATGTTGTTACGAACATAGCCGGCTGTTGCACTCATCCATGCCGTCTCCTTCGGTCCGTCCACTGAAGAATCCAGACACTATTCGTAATTTCGTTCAAGAGTTGCCCGACAGTTTCACGACAGACGAAGCGATTCAGATTGGCGCAAAATACGATTTCAACCATCGTAAGGTAACACGTCTGCTAAAATCGCTTAATGGAGTAAAGATCAATAAGATATCTCATGGTTCTTATACCAAGATGGATGAGCAATAGTCACATCTGTCCTTTTTGTCCTTTTGTCCTTTTGAAGGGTCCGGAAAAACATCGGGAGATTTGAAAAAAACATCTCAATGATTGAAATCAAACATTGGGAAATTTCGATACAAATCTCCCGATGTTTTTTCTTTTTATCTGTGCGCCTGTGTGCGTCATTATGCGTCATGCCGCTTTCCCGATGTAGTACTTTTGTCATGTAATCGATTACAAGGCAATTAGACAATTAAAAATTAATGATTTAAAATTAAAAGTTATGGCACAGAATTACACTCTCATGGCTCGTAAGAACCTGTTGAAACCTAGTGAAACTCCGAAATTTTATGCAGTGGCGCGTAGCGGTCGTAAAGTGACGGTCAAGGAAGTTTGTAAACGTATCACTGAACGCTCTTCTTATTCCAAAGGGGAACTGGAAGGTTGTATCGGTGAGTTTTTGCTCGAAATCGTCAATGTACTGGAGGAAGGAAATATCGTCCAGATGGGTGACCTGGGTAATTTCCGTATGAGTATCAAGACCGGTACTCCTACCGATACGGCAAAGGAATTCAAGGCATCGTGCATTGATAAGGGCAAAGTGCTCTTTTATCCGGGTAGTGATCTCCGCAAGTTGTGTAAGACGTTGGATTATACACTATATAAGAGTGATTCTTCCACTGATTTGGATAAAGATCCGCTTCCTGATGATGGCGGTGATGATAATCAGGGAGGTTCCGGCAGCGGGGAAGCTCCGGACCCGGCAGCATAATCAACCGGTTGTTGACTGGTTCTTGAGTTCATAATGTATCAGTAGTATTTATTCTTTAATTCAAATTTATATGAAAAAGCAACTTTGGAAAAACATTCTCCAGTTTATCGTAACTATCGCGACTTCGATCATTTCGGCTATCGGTGTAACGTCCTGCGTGGGACATTAATCTCCTGCTGACCGATATGGAAAATTCAGAAGAAAACTATCTCCCACGTGAGATTAAGTTGTTGGTGATTCATTGCAGCGCGACGCGCTGCAATGTTTCCTTCACCGTAGAGCAGCTTCGACAATGTCACCTGCAACGAGGTTTCAAGGATATAGGGTATCATTTTTACATCACCCGTAATGGAGAACTTCACCATTGTCGCCCGGTATCGGAGCCCGGTGCGCATGTGCGAGGTTTCAACCGGCATAGTATTGGAATTTGCTATGAAGGTGGGTTGGATGAAGAAGGTCGTCCGACGGATACGAGAACACAGGCGCAGCGCTTCGCGCTACTTGACTTGTTGACGATTCTCAAACATCAATATCCGGATGCGCAAATCCTGGGACATTATCAACTTAGTGCTTCGATTCATAAGGCTTGTCCCTGTTTTGACAGTCGAAAAGAGTATATG
>DXOJ01000227.1 GCA_019412865.1 Bacteroides sp.
AATCACCACCAACCGTAACAAGCTGGTCATCGGGCCTTCCGGTTCGGGCAAGTCATTTTTTATGAACCATCTTGTGAGACAGTATTGGGAACAGAATACCCACATTATATTGATCGACATCGGTAACAGTTACAAGGGATTATGTGACCTGATTCACCAGCGCACAAACGGTGAGGATGGCATATATTATACGTATAGTGAAAAACATCCGATAGCTTTTAATCCATTTTTCACCGAAGACAAGGTCTTTGACCTGGAAAAGAAAGAGTCCATTAAAACGCTGATCATGTCGCTCTGGAAAAGGGATACGGAAGTCATTACCCGTGCCGAGGAAGTAGCACTCTCAATGGCGGTTAACCTGTTCCTTGAAAAGATAAAGGAGGACAATGAGCTGGTTCCTTCCTTTAATACTTTCTACGAGTTCGTACAGGGAGAGTTCCGTGGAATACTGGAGGAGAAGCATTACCGCGAGAAGGATTTCGATCTCACTAACTTTCTGAATGTATTGGCTCCTTATTATCGTGGTGGAGAGTACGATTATCTGCTGAACTCCGACGAGCAGCTCGACCTCTTGAACAAGCGTTTTGTGGTATTTGAAATTGACGAAATTAAGGAGCATAAAATTCTTTTTCCGGTAGTCACTGTCATCATTATGGAGGCTTTCATAAACAAAATGAGACGTTTGCATGGGGTGCGAAAGATGATAGTTGTAGAGGAGGCTTGGAAGGCAATCGCACGTGAAGGCATGGCTGACTATATAAAGTTTTTATGTGCGCCCGTAAAGGTTGCATCGTAAATATCTCTTTGGCAAGAGATTAGGAAAGTGTTCTTTGAAAATGACCTATCATCAGCCGACTTATCTGTTTCGGGAAAACTTAACCGAGCAGGGAGTGTAGCATGTCGGAAAAGTCATAAGTCAGTTAGTTACCAAACTGCGACTGAATGGCGAGATGAAAAGATAGATATGAGGATAAAGTCCGAATTGATTGAACGATAGTCCGAATGGTCCCCCTTGAGGCTATGGCGTAAGGTAACTATCAATCGCCATATCGTGATACTACTTCAGTGTATAGGAATGAAGGTAGCAAGAACTTATCACGACACAACCGCAGTAAGCGAGTAAAGGACGGAAGTCGTATCCGACAATCTATCATGCCAACAGTTACGATGTAATAAACGGGGATTACCTATCCCGAAGTGCCGAAAGGCTATTAGGTTCGACCTATGAAAATTCGGAGTGGTAACGGAGCTTCCATAGTAGTTTGAGCAAGGTAACGCCTTGTACATGGCGAAGGGAAGCAGCTAATTATTAATACAATTAACGGAAAATGTGAGAGACATTATGAGAAGTCCAGAAAGAGTATTAAACAGTCTATCAGAACACAGTAAGGATGCAAGCTATAAGTTTGAACGTCTTTACAGAATTTTGTTCAATGAGGAAATGTTCTACGTTGCCTATCAGCGTATCTACGCTAAAGAGGGTAACATGACTAAAGGTTCAGACGGTCAGACCATTGACAACATGAGCCTGAAACGAATTGAAAAGTTGATTGATACGTTAAAAGATGAAACGTACCAGCCCCAACCGTCAAAGAGGGTGTACATACCGAAGAAAAACGGTAAGAAAAGACCTCTTGGCGTGCCGACTTTCAATGACAAGTTGATACAAGAAGTAGTAAGAATGGTACTGGAAGCCATATACGAGGGAAATTTTGAATACACCTCGCATGGTTTCCGTCCCAATCGAAGCTGCCATACTGCATTAACTCATATCCAAAAGGAGTTTAATGGTGCAAAATGGTTTGTGGAGGGAGACATAAAAGGCTTCTTTGATAATATAAACCATGATGTATTGATAAACATTCTCTTGGAGCGTATTGCGGATGAACGCTTCATCCGATTGATACGCAAGTTTATGAAAGCGGGATATATCGAAGACTGGCAATTCCACAATACTTACAGTGGCACACCGCAAGGGGGTATCATCAGCCCGATATTGGCTAATATATACCTTGACAAGCTGGATAAGTATATAAAGGAATACACAGCCAAATTCGACAAAGGGAAGAAACGAAAATTCAGTAGAGAAAGTATGGACTTTGGCAATGCAAGAAAACGTATTGTGCGAAGATTGAAGTTCGTAAAAGACGAAAGGCAAAGGACAAAGCTAATCCTTGAACTGAAAGCAATAGAACAAGGACGGGCTAAATATCCCAACGGCGAAGAAATGGATGCCGATTACAGAAGAATGAAATATGCAAGATATGCAGATGATTTTCTTGTGGGAATTATCGGAAGCAAGCAGGATGCGCAACAGATAAAAGAAGATATTAAAAACTTCCTTGCTGACAGACTGGCATTGGAGCTGTCCGATGAAAAGACACTTGTCACTCACACGGAAAGACCGGCCAAGTTTCTCGGATATGAAATCACTGTAAGAAAGTCCAATGACCAAAGACGGGATAAACGGGGTAGATTGAGAAGAACCTATGGTAAAAGGGTCTGCTTGAATGTCAGTACGGAAACAGTCCGTAAAAAACTTTTCGATTGGGGAGTATTGGAACTGACAAACCGTAACGGAAAGGAAATATGGAAACCGAAATGTAAATCGGGACTGATATTCAATGACGACCTTGAAATCCTTGATAGTTATAATCGGGAAATCGTGGGGTTCTATAATTACTACTCCATAGCCAACAACTGCGCCCATGCCTTGAATAATTTCAAGTACATCATGGAATACAGCATGTACAAAACGTTTGCAGGCAAATATAAGTGCCGAACACGTAAGGTAAACAAGAAATATCGTAAGAACGGTAGGTTTATCGTAACGCACATGACTAAAACTGGTGTAAAGGAAAGATACTTTTACGACGGTGGCTTCAAACGAAAGAAGCCCACCTATAAATCGGAATGTGACATTATGCCACGAACAATTTATACTGCGGGGCGGACAAGCCTTGTTGAAAGGCTGAAAGCCCGTGAGTGTGAATTATGTGGAGCGACAGACGACCTTGTTATGCACCATGTAAGGAAACTAAAGAACTTGCAGGGAAAGGAAAGCTGGGAACGACACATGATTGCCCGTAAACGCAAGACGATTGCCGTGTGCAGGAGTTGTCACAAGAAGATACATGACGGAAAGATAGACTGAAATTAGTGGAGAGCCGGATACGCTGAGAGGTGTAAGTCCGGTTCGGGGGCGAGCATTTGGAAACCTACCATAGAAATATGATAAGGCGCTGGGTGCTTAGCCTACACAAAACGGTTAGAAAGTATTTTGGTGAGGCCGTTGTCGTCACTCAAGAACTGGACGATATTGTATCAAGTCCCATTATCAAAGACACCATTATCAACAATGCCGATTGTAAGATTCTGCTGGATCAGCGAAAGTATATTAACAAGTTTGACTCCGTACAGTCCCTGCTCGGATTGACCGACAAAGAGAAAGGGCAGATATTGTCTATCAATCAGTCCAACGATCCGGCACGGAAGTATAAGGAGGTTTGAATAGGCTTGGGAGGTGTCCGGTCCGCTGTCTATGCCACAGAAACCTCTGTCGAGGAGTATCTCACCTATACCACGGAAGAAACCGAAAAACTGGAAGTCACACAAATGACAGAGAAGCTGGGCGGCAATATGGAGCAGGCTATCCGAATG
>DXOJ01000228.1 GCA_019412865.1 Bacteroides sp.
CCGGTGACGAAAATATACTTTGTTTCTCCCACAGCTATAACTGTTTTAATAATTGTTTACTTAGTAGTATTCTTACGAACTTAAAAACCGCAAAATTATAAAAAAAAGAGGAAGATTACAGTCTTTCGTCTCCACAATTTTATTAAAAAATGCAATTTTAAAAGAATCCTATGATTTCTGAACAAAATAATGTAGCTTTGTAGCCTAAACCATAGACAAATATGATGAGAATTACTACTTTATGTTCAGCGTTTATCCTGTCAATCTTATCGTTATCGCTTTTTGCGCAGGAACCTGTCGAATCCGCTTCACTTCCGACTGACTCTCTGCAGCCTGCTCCTGAAGTGATTAAACCAGCCAAAACGGTTAAATCTTCAACAGTGGTGGCAAAAGCCAGAGTCGTGAGGGCAGATACCCTTTCTGCAGAACTTCAGAAATATTTGATGCTCAAACTGAATATGTCGGGGCCGACTCCGAAACTGGATACCGTTTCTTATTTATATAATAAGTATGTCGCGCAATTAGATTATTTGAACGACCTGTCTGTGCCGCCACGTTATATTCCGTCTGATCCCGATTATTTTCGTCTGTTCACACCATTGGCATATTATTATGCTCCGATGGCACAATATTCGAAATTGGAATGGAAACCTATGCAATGGGACACCACTCCTCAACTGACAGCGGAACTTTTACCTTATGATACCCTGGTATTTACCAAGACCCAGCGTGCCGAGAAAATAGTGAACAGTGCATTGATGGATCTTTATTTGGAACATCCGAACTTGGTTGTCACTACAGAAGACCGTATTATGAGTCGTGATGTATTCCGTCATGATGTGAAGCCGAAGATATCTCCGAAAGCAACAGTTATCCATCTGTTCCAACCGGAAAATATGGATGATAATGTAGGAAAGGCCAATATGAAGATAAGTCGACCGAACTGGTGGGTGACCGGAGGTAACGGGTCGTTGCAGATCAGCCAGAACCACCTTTCGGATAACTGGTATAAGGGAGGTGAAAGTAACTTCTCCGGGTTAGCCACTTTCCAGGTTTTTGCCAACTATAATGATAATGAAAAAGTCCTGTTTGAGAACCAGCTGGAAGCTAAAGTGGGTATGACCTCCACTCCGTCAGATGAATATCATAAATATCTGTTCAATACCGACCAGTTTCGTTTATATAATAAATTAGGTTTGAGAGCTTTCAAGAATTGGTATTATACCATTTCGTCCGAGTTTAAGACACAGTTTTTCAACGGATATAAAGCTAACAGCGAAGAATTGGTTTCATCTTTGCTGTCTCCGGCCGATTTGGCGGTCAGTGTCGGTATGGACTACAAACTGAGCAAGAAGAAGTTCAATCTTTCCGTGTTTGCGGCCCCGCTCACCTACAACTTGCGCTACGTGGGTAGCTCGGAAGTCAACGAAACGAAGTTTGGTTTGGAAGAGGGCAAATGTTCCAAAAACGATTTTGGTTCTCAGTTACAATCCACCTTCAATTGGAACATCATCGCTTCCGTCACATTGGAGTCCCGTCTCAACTACCTCACCAATTACCATTGGGCCCGCGTAGAGTGGGAGAATACGTTCAACTTCGTGCTGAACCGCTACCTCTCTACCAAGCTTTATCTGCATGCCCGTTTCGATGATAGCTCCAAGCCCACAGAAGGCAACAGCTTCTTCCAATTGAAAGAACTTCTGAGCTTCGGCATCAACTATAAATGGTGATTAGCAAAAAATAAAGCATTTTTTCTTGTTTATTATTTATGATTTTGCCTATCTTTGCCCCGAATTTAATCCGTCACCCACCAGGTGACGGGAAATGAAGGGTAAAAATACATGATCATTAACGAAAATAACGATCAAATTCTTCTGCCAACAAATGTGATTGGCAGCAGCGTAGCGCGCTCAAAACGTTGGTTGGTGGCAATCGTACGTATTTGTCACGAGAAAAAAACGGGTGAGCGGCTTACGAAAATGGGGATCGAAAATTTCCTTCCAATTCAACAAGAAGTCCATCAATGGAGCGACCGCCGTAAAATTGTCGACCGGGTACTGCTTCCGATGATGATTTTCGTTCACGTTGATCTGCAAGAACAAAAAGAAGTCCTGACTTTATCTTCTATCAGCCGTTACTTGGTACTACGTGGGGAGAGTACCCCGGCTATTATTCCTGACCAGCAAATGTCGCGATTTAAATTCATGCTCGACTATTCGGACGAAACGATTAGTTTGAGTACATCACCATTGGCTCCGGGAGAAAAAATACGAGTAATAAAAGGACCATTGGCAGGACTGGAAGGGGAATTATTAAATGTGAACGGGAAATCGAAAGTAGCCGTCCGATTGACAATGTTGGGATGTGCATGTGTCGATATACCAGTAGGATGTGTAGAAGTATTAGCCTAAAATCATCGCTAATCAATCAATAATCATAGATAAATAAGAAAGTTGGATACTCTGTTTTGTAGAGTAGCCCTGTTCGGGCTGGCTATAAATGCAGGTCGGCTTTCGTTTGCTATTCTTTTAATTAATTTCAGGGGGGATAAAAAATGAGATACATGGGGGATTTCTTTAAAGCTGTTTTTGGAGCCTATCAAGAATTGAGATTGAAGAGAAAGTATGTTAATTATTGGATCGTACTTTCTTTGGATACTCTCTTGTCCACAATAAGTACATTAATTTCCATTCTTTTTATTTCAGGTTTTATAGTCCATATCAACAAAACGCCTTTCTTAATACTCCTGCTTTGTTCCGGAGTTTTCAGCCTTACGCTCTTCTATTTTTTCAATGTCCACAAAAACATCATACGCCATGCTTCAATCAAGAGCATTGGTAAGATTACACTTGCTCTACTGCTTAAAGAAGTAGGTTTACTGATTGTCTCCTTGTTAGGAGGTGATTGGATTGAGTATCGCTATCTTTGGGCTTGTTGCTTTATTGATTTGTTGATATCTATTGTCGTTTTGGTTGGTTTCCGCGTCACCTTGCTATTAGTCTATGACCTTGTGGTGATTCAAATAGGAAGAGTTAAAAAAACGAATGTACTGATCTATGGAACAGATGATAAAAGCGTGTCGTTACAACAACGCATGTATACCAGCAAGCATTATCAAGTAGTAGGATACATCAATCCCAATCAACGTTTGAAGTCCTACCGAATCTCCGACTTGCCTGTCTATTTCTTCAAGAACGAAGAAAACTTCACTCATTTCATGAGTAAGCGCACCATTGGAGGCATCATCTTTCCTTCCTACGAAGCTGTGCAGCGTGAGTCGGAAACACTCGTCCGGTATGGACAGAAGATCGGTATCAAGAATCTGGTCTCTCCTCCCATTGACATTGTGGGCAGTGGATTGAAGAAAACGGCGATCCGCGAAGTGAAGATCGAAGACCTGCTGGGTCGCGAAGAGATCAAAATCAATATGCAGGAGATTATAGATAACTTCTCGGGCAAAGTCGTGATGGTGACAGGAGCTGCCGGCAGCATCGGTAGCGAACTATGCCGCCAGATTGCTACTTTTGGAGTGAAGCACTTAGTGCTCTTCGACAATGCCGAAACTCCCATGCACGAAATCCGCTTGGAACTAGAAAAATCATTCCCAGAACTGCATTTTACCCCTTTCATTGGCGATGTTCGTAGCTGCGAACGACTACGGATGGTTTTCGAAAAGTTTCATCCGCAAGTCGTGTTTCATGCTGCAGCTTACAAACACGTTCCTTTGATGGAAGAGAATCCATGCGAAGCAGTTCTTGTCAATGTGGTAGGATCTCGTCACGTCGCCGACTTCTGTGTGGAATACAACGTGGAGAAAATGATCATGATTTCTACCGATAAAGCTGTCAACCCTACCAACGTCATGGGTGCTTCTAAACGTCTGGCAGAAATTTATGTGCAGAGCCTAGGCTTAGCCATTGAACGGGGCGAGATTTCCGGAACTACCAAATTTGTGACTACCCGCTTCGGTAATGTGCTGGGTAGCAATGGGAGTGTGATCCCTTACTTCCGCAAACAGATAGCGACCGGTGGTCCTGTCACAGTGACTCATCCTGATATTACTCGCTTCTTTATGACTATCCCCGAAGCTTGCCGTCTGGTAATGGAGGCCGCCACAATGGGTGAGGGCAATGAGATCTTTGTCTTTGAGATGGGAAAAGCTGTCAAGATCGTTGATCTGGCGACTCGTATGATTGAATTGGCGGGGTATCGTCCGGATGAAGACATAAAAATAGAATTTACGGGCTTACGTCCGGGTGAGAAGCTTTATGAAGAGGTGTTGAGCGATAAAGAAAATACAATCCCGACGGAGAATAAGAAAATCATGATAGCCAAAGTTCGTCGGTATGAGTATGCAGATATTCTTGATACTTATGCAGAATTTGAAAAGTTGTCGCGTGCGGTAAAGATCATGGATACCGTGCGGTTGATGAAGAAAGTTGTGCCGGAATTTAAATCAAAAAATTCTCCGCGATTTGAAGTTTTAGATAAAGAATAATAAACTTGAAGATTTTATGAATAAACTATTTTATATGTATATGAATGTACAAGGCATGAGACGCAATGTGTTTACCTGCCTGATTACGATATTTTTACTCGCGTCTTGTCAGTCATACAAAAAGGTGCCTTACTTGCAGGATGTGGAAGTTATGGAACAGACAGCTCAACAGGAAAATTTGTATGACGCCAAAATAATGCCTAAAGATCTACTTACTATTGTGGTTTCGTGTACTAGCCCGGAGTTGGCGGTTCCTTTCAATCTGACGGTAGCTAGCCCTGCTAGTGTGGCTACTGGAAATTCGCAGTTGACTGTTCAGCCGGTTCTACAACCTTATCTAGTGGATAATGAAGGAAAGATTAATTTTCCTGTTTTGGGTGAATTGAATGTAGGAGGACTAACGAAGAGAGAGGCTGAACAACTGATAGTGGATAAACTAAAACCCTATATCAAAGAAACTCCGATCGTAACAGTTCGCATGGTAAATTATAAAATTTCTGTACTGGGTGAAGTTGCCCGTCCCGGTACATTTACGATCAGCAATGAAAAAGTGAATCTGTTGGAAGCTCTTGCTATGGCAGGTGATATGACTGTCTGGGGAGTTCGTGATAATGTTAAACTGATTCGTGAGGGTGCTAATGGCAAACAGGAGATTGTGACGTTAGATTTAAACAAAGCGGAGACAATTCTTTCCCCATATTACTGGTTACAACAGAATGACATTGTTTATGTGACTCCTAATAAAGCAAAAGCACGTAACTCCGATATCGGTAACAGTACTAGTTTGTGGTTCTCCGCTACGTCTATTCTGGTATCACTGGCGAGTTTATTAGTAACAATCTTCAAATAGTAGCATCATATGATTGAGGAAAAAAGAGAAAAACGAGGTGAACAATCAGAAGAGCAGGTGAATATTCAGGAGATTCTTTTTCGTTATCTGATTCATTGGCCTTGGTTTGTAGTATCGGTAGTTATTTGTATTGCCTGTGCATGGGGGTACTTACGACTAGCAACACCAGTTTATAATATTTCTGCCACTGTTTTGATTAAAGATGACAAGAAAGGCAGTGGGGCAAGTATGTCCTCTGAATTGGAAAGAATGGGACTGGATGGTTTTGTTTCTTCGTCAAATAATGTAGATAATGAAATAGAAGTTTTACGTTCTAAGTCGTTAGCAAGAGAGGTGGTCAATCATTTAGGCTTGTTTGTGACTTATAAGGATGAGGATGAGTTTCCCAGTAGGGAACTTTACCGTACTTCGCCTGTAGTGGTGAGCTTGACTCCGCAAGAAGCGGATAAGCTTCCGCATTCAATGAAGGTAAACATGACTTTGCAACCTGCGGGTGCGATGGATGTACAGATTACAATGGGGGAAAAGGAATATCGGAAACAATTTGAGAAGTTACCCGCTGTGTTTCCAACAGATGAAGGTACAGTTGCTTTTTTTGTAAATAATGATACACTATCGTCAGTTCGGCCGGAAAGTGTAACACAAGAACGGCATATTACGGCTTTTATTAACAGTCCTTCTTCTGTAGCGAAAGGATATGCTAATTCTCTGTCAATATCTCCTACATCGAAGATGACTTCTGTTGTGGTTATATCATTGAAAAATTCCAATGCTCGGCGTGGCAAGGATTTTATCAATAAGTTACTTGAGATGTATAATATCAATGCCAATAATGACAAAAATGAGGTAGCTCAAAAAACAGCAGAATTTATTAATGAACGTATTGGAATTATCTCAAAGGAACTTGGTAGTACGGAACAAGATTTGGAGAACTTCAAGCGTAGCGCCGGAATTACAGATTTGAGCAGTGAAGCACAGATTGCCTTAACTGGTAATGCGGAATATGAAAAGAAGCGTGTGGAGAACCAGACTCAAATCAATTTGGTGATGGATTTGCAACGCTATATGCAAGGTAATGAATATGAGGTCTTACCAAGTAATATTGGATTACAGGATGCGGCATCAGCTGGTGCAATAGACAGATATAATGAAATGTTGGTTGAAAGAAAGCGTTTGCTTCGTACATCAACTGAGAATAACCCAACAATCATAAATTTGGATACCAGTATCCGTGCGATGCGAAGTAATGTACAAGCTACGCTGGATGCTACATTGAAAGGATTGCAGATTACCAAAGAAGATTTAGCCCGTGAGGCTAGTCGTTATTCTCGTCGTATTAACGATGCGCCGACTCAAGAACGTCAGTTTGTGAGTATCGCTCGCCAGCAGGAAATCAAGGCTGGACTATATTTGATGTTACTACAAAAACGTGAGGAGAATGCTATCACTTTGGCAGCTACTGCAAATAATGCCAAGATTATTGATGAAGCGTTAGCAGATAATAATCCGGTTTCTCCTAAGAAAATGATGGTCTATCTTGCTGCCTTGTTGCTGGGGGTAGGTATTCCGGTAGGTATCATCTATTTGATTGGATTGACTAAATTCAAGATTGAGGGACGTGTTGATGTTGAAAAGTTAACCTCGCTTTCTGTCATTGGTGATATTCCGTTAGCAGATGAAAAGTCTGGTTCTATAGCTGTATTTGAGAATCAGAATAATCTGATGAGTGAGACTTTCCGGAATGTTCGTACTAACCTTCAGTTTATGCTTGAAAATGGCAAGAATGTGATTTTGGTGACTTCTACCATCAGTGGTGAAGGTAAGTCTTTTGTATCATCTAATTTGGCTATTAGTCTTTCTTTGTTAGGGAAAAAGGTTGTGATAGTAGGTCTTGACATTCGTAAACCGGGATTGAATAAAGTATTCAATCTTTCTAGAAAAGAACATGGTATTACTCAATTTTTGACTAATCCAACTGTTAATCTGATGGATTTAGTACATCCTTCTGATATCAACAAGAATCTGTTTATTCTTCCCGGTGGAGCAGTTCCTCCCAATCCAACGGAACTGTTGGCCCGTGACGGATTGGAGAAGGCTATTGAAACATTGAAGACCAACTTTGATTATGTGATTCTGGACACCGCTCCCGTGGGTATGGTAACCGACACCTTGCTGATAGGTCGTACTGCTGATTTGTCGGTCTATGTATGCCGTGCCGATTATACCCGTAAGGCAGAGTTTACTTTGATTAATGAGCTTTCTGAAAACAATAAATTACCTAATCTGTGTGTTGCTATTAATGGTTTAGATTTGCAGAAAAGAAAATATGGTTATTACCATGGTTATGGAAAATATGGTAAGTATTACGGTTATGGTAAACGATATGGTTATGGCTACGGTTATGGAGAACATAAGATAAAGGAAAGTTAAATATAAAATTGTAATAGAAATATTTAAAGGTATTTTTGAACCACATGTTAGCGTCCAAAAATGCCGTATAGTATAACCGATATAAAATCCAGATCTTTGC
>DXOJ01000229.1 GCA_019412865.1 Bacteroides sp.
TTACTGATGATGGTATCTCCGGTACAAGATTTGATCGCCCAGGCTTTCTTGCCATGATGAAAGAAGTAGAGTCGGGGAAAGTCGGAACGATTCTGATTAAAGATATGAGCCGAATGGGAAGAGATTATCTGAAAGTCGGACAATATATGGAATTGCTGCGACAGAAGAATGTCCGCCTGATTGCAGTCAACGAGAATGTAGACAGCTTCCGGGAGGACGATGATTTTACTCCATTCCGAAATATCATAATGAATGGTATGCAAGGGATACCAGTAAAAAGATAAAATCCACTTTCAAGGCGAAAGGAAAATCCGGCAAGCATGTGGCAAGTACAACACCGTATGGATATCTGAAAGACAAGGATGACCCGAATGTATGGATTGTTGATGAAGAAGCAGCTGTAGTTGTACGGAGAATCTTTCACATGACAATGGACGGGTACGGACCATATCAGATTGCCAATATAAATGAAATCAGGGCAAGTAACATTTAAAAGACGTGGATAAACAAGAAGTCCTATCAAGAGTGTAAGCGTAAGCAAGTGATGAAACTCTTTATAGTGCTTTTTCTAGTATCTGATTAGAAAAAGATGTGAAATATGATTTGCTATTTGTTATCGACTATAAATATGTGAAAAACCTTGAATTTTCGCCTGTCAAAGATTATTTGCGCTACTTTTTTAAAGTGTGTAAAGGTAGGTTGCTAGCTTTTTTTTGCTATGGACTTAATAATATAACTCGAAGGAGGTAACGAGATGAATATCGGTTCAAAAATTATCGAAATAAGAAAAAAAAGAAATATGACACAGGAAGATTTTGCAAAAATCTTTCATGTAACAAGACAAACGGTTTCTAATTGGGAAAATCAAAAAAGTTATATCTGGTTGATAAGACTACAGTAAAGATTGTACAGGACGATAATGGAAATGACATCGTAAAAACAACCGAATGGGAGCCGGAGGCTACACAGGGAAGTATTGATGTTGAAATTCCGGTAACTGGAAAGAAACTTGCCGGAAGAACGCTGGTTGTATTTGAAGAGATTTATCTTGGAGATGCCATGATTGCATGCCACAAAGATATCAATGATGCAAATCAGACCATTAAAGTTAAAGGATATCGTGACTGTACCGTGATCAAACGCATTAAGGCCGATGATTACTGGAAAGAGCATGGTGATCCAACCTTTATCTTCAAACTTACAGGAACGGATACACTGGGAGCTTCACATACTTATTATCAGAGTGTCACATTTACTGAAAGCTATGTAAAAGCACATACGGACAGTGACGGATACGTAGAGATGAAAGCAATCTTTGGTCAGGTCCCGGCAGGGGAATACACATGTTCCGAAGAAAGCGTCAGCCGATTTGAGTTTGAATCATTGACCAAACCGGTAAATGCAACCATTAACGGAAAAACAGCAGTATACCATCTGACGGATAACGATACGGCATGTGCAACATTTACCAACAAAAAATATGAAGAGGGAGACTTCGGACATGACAGTGTAGTAGTCAACCACTTCAATCATAAGACACAGGATTAAGATCTTGATAACTGGAAGGACCTGCTTCGATAGGAAGCGGGTCTTTTCCGGTATATGGTAATTCATATATATCACAGTAGAGGTTTAGCGGCTGCCATTCTTACATACTTTATATAGGGAGTAAAAAAATAATACTGTAATGTTCATAACATCAAAAAAAACTTAGATAACAGGAAGGAGGCTCGCTATATAAGCAGACAGGAGCGAAAAATTTTTTGTCTGCAAAGACAGTAGGGACACGAAAAATGCAACTAAATATAGTTGCGCATAATTTATTTTCAGTATATGCTAAAGATAGGAGAAAAAGGAAAAATTAATTCAAAAGCTTAAGGCTCAATCAAAATCATTTTCTTATGAAGATGCAAAAGTCTTGTTGGAATATTTAGATTTTTTGGAGAGCAATAAAGGAAAAACCAGTGGATCACGGGTAGTTTTCACAAACAAACTGCATGGAAATATTATGCTGCATAAACCACACCCACAAAAAGAACTGAAAAAATATCAAATCAAGCAATTAAAAGAATTTCTTGAACAGGAGGATCTGATATGAGTAGCGTTATGAAATACAAAGATTATATCGGAAGTGTAGAGTTTTCAGAAG
>DXOJ01000023.1 GCA_019412865.1 Bacteroides sp.
AAGTTGATAATAAGTATAAATCACACGAGTGCGTGCAGTGACCAACTGCAATTCCACATTCAAACGGACGGAATTCGCATCAAGTAAATCAGTCAGGATAGCCAGTTGATTCAGATAACGATTCTGCATAATACGGTAATTTTCTTCCGCTTGCCGGACAGACAGTTTTAGAGCCTCTACCCTCTGCAACGCTTCCCTGTGGCGTAAAAATGCCGAACGCACATCCATGCGGATTCCCTGCATTTTCTGTTCTTCTTCATTCTTCCGCAAAGACACCATCAGTTTGCTCTCTTTTACTTTATGATTGTTCTTGTACAGTGAAGATAAAGGATAGGAAACCGATACTCCCACATTCCAGTTATTGTTATACATATCCGCCAATGTACGTGAAACGGGACGTGCCAATGTATTCGATGCATATAGCGACACACTGGGAAGAGATAAGGATTGGGCAGAACGGATTTCATTCCTTGCCAATTCTGTCTGTGCGCGAAGCAGCCTCATCGCCGGATCATTTTCATACGCCTGAACAATATAGTCATCATAGGACTGCAAAGCAACTGCCTGATAGAGAATGGTTGTATCCGGTTGTAATAACAAGTTCTCATCCTGCCCCAACAAGATATTGAGTTGCTGCGATACAAGCGCAATGCTATTTTCCGCTTCCTCCAAAGACAGTCGGTCATTAGTCAGCTGCATTTCGCTCCGCAATACATCATTATTGGTAATCAGCCCCTCTTTTTTCATTCGCCGGATATCGCGTAACCGGAGTTCCGACTCTTCAATATTCCGTGTCAGGATCTCATGTTGCTTAAACAGACTAAACAAGTTCATATACTGATTGAGTAACCGTAACTTTATTTCCGCCTCATCGGTCAACGTTTGTAGTTCGGCAACTTGCTTTTCTATATCCGCTTTATGAATGGCACTTCGGATTTTACCACCCTGATAGAGAGGCTGTGCCAGATCAATCGCATAATTTTGTGACCAGTCCGGCGCTTCCGGGTATGAAGGATCGGATAATCCCCGTTCCCAAACAACAGGCTGCCCTACAAATCCCCCTTTCAGTCCGATCTGCAGTTCCGGTAACTGTGCAGACCGTGCGGTCCGTATCCGCTCCTGCGCCATAGATTCTTTCATTACATCCGCCTGAAGTTGCAGACTATGCTGTACTCCCCGTTCAAAAAGCTGATCGATAGTGAGAAACAAAGAATCTGTTTGTGCATTTATGGATTGAGCAGCCAAAAACAGGCTAGATAAAACCGCCCCATACTTCTTATACATTTTCAAGTACATCGTATACACTCTTTAATTCAGACAACATAGTTTCAATGCTCTCTATACCAACAATCTTTTCTGCGTATACATAGACCTGATCGAGAATCGGACGAATCTGTTCTTTAAATTCTTCCCCTTCGGGAGTCAGGAACACCAGTTTATTACGACGGTCGGCAGGATCTTCTTTCCGGTGAACATACCCTTTCTTTTCCAGATTATTCATCAAATTGGTGAGACATGCCTTATCTTTTGCAATGCGTTCCGCCAATATCTGCTGACTAATTCCCTGCTCATGCCATAAACTACTTAATACCTGAAGCATCTCAAACGTAATACCCGCATTATTTTTTCTCAATGTCCGTTGCATAGACCGGCGGAAAGCCATACGGGTACGAACAATCTGCAACATGAGTTCTCTAAACTCTGCTCCTTCTCTCATTTTCTATACTCTTTTTACCTGTTTCGTTTCGGCGGCAAAGTTAGGTATTTCCTCCGAATTAGTCAAACGTTTGACTAATTTCATTTTCAAACCCTCTTTACATAATTTCTGACTATTCGTTCATTCACTCATTAAACAACTGTATATTAACACCTTATCATACCATTCAAATATTTACCATTAAAATATTCAGGCAAAAAGTTTGTTCATCTGAAATCTTTTATTTTACTTTGCATTACAAAGTACTTTTTATATGAATAAAGATAAAGCATTAGAATCGGTAAATGAGATAAAAGAGTTGATGGAAAAGTCGTCCAAGTTTATCTCTCTAAGTGGTCTCGCTGCAATCATGGCGGGCATTTACGCATTAGCTGGCGCATACATCGCCACACAAGTTATTACCCCGGGCACACATTTAATTGTTGCTCTCGAACTAATGGCTATTATAGCTTCGCTCGTATTGGTAGCAGCTGCGGTCACCGCCTGCATCCTGTCCTATTATAAATCCAAGAAGACAGGACAGAAATTTTTCAGCCGCCTCACCTACCGGGCATTGTGGAACTTTTCTCTTCCGATGCTGACCGGAGGTGTTTTATGCATCTCCATCATGATGCATGAGTATTATGACATCCTGGCTTCCGTCATGCTTTTATTTTACGGACTGGCACTGGTCAACGTATCCAAGTTCACTTACTCCAGTATCGTATGGTTAGGATATGCTTTCATTTGCCTGGGAGTCGTAGATTGTTTTTGGGAAGGTCATTCACTGCTGTTCTGGACCATCGGTTTCGGCGGTTTCCATATTCTTTATGGCATATTGTTCTATTTACACTACGAAAGAAAGAGATCATAAATGATAGAAGCATTCCAATATATTAATAAAGCATTCGAAAGCAAGGTCCGGCTCGGTATCATGGCTATTCTGATGGTAAATGAGGAAGCCGACTTCAATTTTCTGAAAGAGCAGCTCTCTCTGACAGACGGCAATCTTGCCAGCCATACCCGTGCCCTAGAAGAACTGGGATATATCGTATGCAACAAAAGTTTTGTCGGACGAAAACCACGAACTGTTTTTCAAGCAACCCCGCAAGGCAGAGAAGCTTTCAAATCTCATATTGAAGCCTTAGAGAAATTTCTAAAATCAAAATAAATAATTCATCAAAACACTACTGGCTTATGGACGGTTTCAATGAAAATTCAAATGAGCAACAGGCGCAGCAACCTATGGGATGTCTCCACCGTTTCTCCAAAACAATCAAGGTTGTCATCATCGGGTTATTAATTCTTCTCCTGATGATACCGATGTTCATGATTGAAAATCTTATTTCCGAACGGGGACGAACCCAGGAAGAAGCTATCGACGAGGTTAGTGAAAAATGGAGTCTGGCACAGACCATCACGGGCCCCTACCTGAATCTCCAGTATCCGGTCGTCATTGAAAATAACGGCGAGAAGAAGGTTTCTATCAAAGACCTGATACTTTTTCCCGATGAGCTTATGGTCAGCGGGCAACTAAAGACTGAAATTCTGAAAAGAAGTATCTACGAGGTCAATGTATATCAATCGGAACTGACATTGAAAGGATCATTCAGTTCGGAAGAATTGAAAAAGAGCAGAATAGATATGGAACAGTTGCAGTTTGACAGGGCGGCTATTTGCCTGAATCTGACCGACATGCGGGGTATCAGCGAGCAAATTAGCATCACTTTGGGAGATTCTGTTTATATATTCGAACCGGGTATGGACAACAGAGGAATAGATAACACCGGAGTTCATGCAATCGCAAACTTATCGGAGTTGAAACAGAATAAAAAACTACCTTATGAAATAAAAATCAAACTGAAAGGTTCGCAGTCACTCAACTTTATTCCATTGGGTAAAACAACCCGTGTAGATCTGAAAGCCAACTGGAATACGCCTAGCTTCACCGGTAACTATCTGCCCAATAACCGCAACATTACAGAGAAAGAATTCTCTGCACAATGGCAGGTTTTAAATTTGAACCGGAATTACTCACAGGTGATGGTTGACTACAATAACTCGAACATCAAGGACATTGAGAACTCCAGTTTCGGTGTTAACTTCAAAATCCCGGTGGAACAGTACCAACAGTCCATGCGTTCTGCAAAATATGCAATTCTGATTATCTTACTGACTTTCGGAGTGATTTTCTTCACCGAAATTATGAATAAGACCCGTATTCATGCCTTGCAGTATTTATTGGTAGGATTGGCACTCTGTCTATTCTACAGTTTGCTCCTGTAACCATACTATTTTCCGCCACGACAATTTTATCGGCTGTCTTTCAGCCGAT
>DXOJ01000230.1 GCA_019412865.1 Bacteroides sp.
TTTATTTTTTTCGTTAATAATGTGTCGCAAAAATACACTGTTTCCCGAAATAAAAGCATAAAATCAATATTTTTTTTGAAATAATCTTCGAAAAATATCTAAAAAAGGGGCTTTTTACCTTTTTTACCTACCTTTGTAGCCATGAAACTGCTTACAGATACCGATTATATACATGCACTGATTGCTGAAGGAGAGCACCAGCAACAGGACTTTAAATTCGAAATTTCCGACGCACGCAAAATAGCCAAAACACTCTCGGCCTTTGCCAACACGGACGGAGGACGATTACTTATTGGCGTTAAAGACAATGGTAAAATTGCAGGAGTACGCTCCGAAGAAGAAAAATATATGATTGAAGCCGCCGCACAACTTTATTGCGTGCCGGAAGTGGAATATTCTCTGCAAACATACATAGTGGAAGGACGGCAAGTGTTAGTGGCAACCATCGAAGAGACTCCACATAAACCGGTTTACGCCAAGGACGAAACCGGAAAGCCCCTAGCCTATCTCCGCATCAAGGACGAAAATATTCTGGCAACTCCCATACATCTCCGTGTATGGCAACAGAGCGATAGCCCCCGTGGAGAACTCATCCGCTACACCGAACGTGAACAGCTCCTGCTCGATCAACTGGAGCACGGAACTTTACTCTCACTCAACCGTTACTGTCGACAAACCGGACTTTCACGACGTGCCGCTGAACATCTGCTCGCCAAATTTGTTCGTTATGATATTGTGGAACCTGTATTCGAAAATCATAAATTTTACTTCCGAATAAAAGACGAATAACCACAAACAATGCTTTATACTTAATACTTAACTATGACTTTTATCAACGAGATTAATGACATACTTTGGACGTATATTCTAATTATTATGTTATTAGGATGTGCTGTCTGGTTCAGCATACGGACACGCTTTGTACAATTTCGCATGATCCGGGAAATGATCGTGCTATTAAGCGAATCCGCCGGCAAAGGAAAACAGGGAGAGAAACATGTATCTTCTTTTCAGGCATTCGCTATTTCTATCGCCAGTCGTGTGGGTACGGGGAATCTTGCGGGAGTGGCTACTGCCATTGCCATCGGAGGTCCCGGGGCTATTTTCTGGATGTGGGTCATCGCACTGTTAGGGGCTTCGAGTGCTTTCATAGAGTCTACTTTGGGACAATTATACAAAATACGCGGAAAGGATTCGTTCATCGGAGGACCTGCTTATTATATGAAGAAAGGGTTGAAACAACCGTGGATGGGAATGCTTTTTGCCGTATTAATAAGCATTACTTTCGGGTTTGCTTTCAATTCTGTACAGAGTAATACGATCTGTGCTGCGGCAGAGCATGCTTTTGGGTTCAATCATATTATATTGGGAGGTGTGCTGACTTTGCTGACATTGCTTATCATCTTTGGAGGTATTCAACGCATTGCCCGCGTCAGCAGTATTATCGTGCCTGTTATGGCTTTGGGATATGTAGGGCTGGCACTGGTTATTGTTGCACTCAATATCACTCATTTACCGGGTGTTATCGCACTGATTGTCAGCCATGCTTTCGGTTGGGAGCAGGCATTGGCAGGAGGAGTTGGTATGGCATTAATGCAGGGCATCAAGAGAGGACTTTTCAGCAATGAGGCCGGTATGGGTTCGGCCCCGAATGCGGCTGCCACGGCTCATGTCAGCCATCCCGTAAAACAAGGGTTGATACAGACTTTGGCGGTATTTACAGATACATTATTGATATGTACCTGTACGGCTTTTATCATCCTCTTTAGTGGGGTTCCTCTGGATGGTTCGGCTAATGGAGTGCAGCTGACTCAACAGGCGTTGACAAACGAAATAGGTTCTTCGGGCAGTATCTTCGTTGCCGTAGCTCTTTTCTTTTTTGCTTTCAGCAGTATTCTGGGGAATTATTATTATGGTGAGGCTAATATCCGTTTTATCACTCACCGGAAATGGGTACTTCATGGTTACAGGATATTGGTGGGTGGTATGGTGCTCTTCGGTTCACTTGCCACATTGGATATGGTATGGAGCCTGGCAGATGTCACGATGGCGTTAATGGCTATCTGTAATCTGATCGCTATCCTTTTCCTCGGAAAATATGCTATCCGTCTGCTAAATGATTACCGCGCGCAAAAGAAAGCTGGCATCCAAAGCCCTGTTTTTAAGAAAGAGACAATGCCGGACATCGAAAAGGACTTGGAATGTTGGTGAAAACCAACTGTTTTTGTACCTTTGCACGCAAATTGACAGATGGTAGTTATGTTATATACCTTCCACACGCTCAAAATAGTAAATTGTAAATAATAAAATTGTAGAGATAACAATGGGCTTATTTGGTTTATTCAAGAAAAAATCCGATGAAACGAAAGTCGGCAATGTAGAAGATTTCATATCACTGACCCGGGTATATTTCCAGTCAGTTATCGCCACAAACCTCGGTATCACTAATATCCGCTTCTTGCCGGATGTAGCTAACTTCAAACGTTTGTTTAAAGTTCCTACTCAAAACGGTAAACTGGGATTGGCCGAAAAGTCTGCTGCACGCAAAATGCTGATGCAGGATTATGGGTTGAGCGAGAACTTCTTTAAGGAAATCGACTCTTCCGTGAAACGTAACTGCCGCACTCAAAATGATATTCAATCTTATTTGTTCATGTATCAGGGATTTTCTAATGATCTGATGATGCTGATGGGAAATCTGATGCAGTGGAAGTTTCGTATGCCGTCGATCTTTAAGAAGGCTTTGTATGGTATGACACAGAAAACGGTACACGATGTTTGTACCAAGACAGTGTGGAAGGCTGATGATGTGCATAAAACGGCTGCGACTGTTCGCCAGTACAAAGAGCGTTTGGGATACTCTGAACAGTGGATGACAGATTATGTGTATAATATTGTTCTTCTTGCCAAGAAGGAACCGAAACGGAAGAATGACGACACGGAAACGAAAAAATAAGTCACTTTAAATGTTAGAAAATCGTAAAGATTAATAGGATAGAAAAAGCGGGGGTTTTGTACC
>DXOJ01000231.1 GCA_019412865.1 Bacteroides sp.
TCGTAGACTTGTATATATTTAGAATACCATTTCATAAATTACTTTTTTTTGTGGGAACTAACTCTTCAAACATCTTTATCCATTGTTTAATAATCCGTTCAATCTGGAAGCGTTGGGCGCTGACGAGTGCCTGCCGACCCATGTTTATGCGTATATCTTCATTTTCTATCAGGTAACTAATCTTTTTTACCAAGTCTTCTATATTCCCATTTTTCGCCAGCAGACCGTCTTTTCCGTCATCAATAATGTCTTTCGGTCCGCAAGGACAGTCGAAAGAAACAGGTGGTACACCACACGCCATTGCTTCGGTAATAACCATTCCGAATCCCTCAAAGCGGGATGAAAGAACAAAAATCGAACTTTCGCAATATTTATCTACGATATTAGACACAGTGTGTTCCAGTATGCATGAATCCGTCATCGCCAGTTCGTCAATTCTTTGTTGGAAAGAGTCTCTTAACACTCCATCTCCATAAATGCGCAATGTCCATGTCGGATATTTTTTAGAGATGATGCTCCAAGCTTCTATCAATAAATCGAATCCTTTTTGTGGAACGTATCTTCCTGCAGCAATGACTTGATGTGCGCTGCATGTTGAGAAACGCTCTGTTTGTGTAATGATAGGGTTGGGGATTACACAGATATTATTTAGTTCGGGCCAAAAAGCAGTCTCTTCATGCGTGAGGACGACAAACTTATCCAATTGCTTTAAATTTTTCAGCAACTCTTTTTCCCATTTCTTTTGTAGGATACCCCCGAAGTACCCTCCTTTACTTGTACCGTAGGAGTGGCGCGTTACATGGAATTCGCCGACCTTTTTGCTCCCGTCGGCGATGGAGTGGATAAACTTCATTTCCCGTCGTATGGTTGAGAGTGTGATGTCCGGCCGTATATCCATCAGCAGACGTGTGAAACGTTTGCGGAATTTATAAAAACGGAAGGGGTACTTCAGTAATTTGCTGATCGGCGATTGGTTGAACGGCCAATCAAATGATATGCCGAGGTCTATATGCTTCACTTTGGGCGAAAGAGCAAAATGAATTTGTCTGTCCCGTTGTTCCGACGTGATGATATACACTTCATAACCTTCACAATGTTCGGCCAGATAGTTTGCTTTGAATGTGACGATCCGTTCTAAGCCACCGGGTGCATAAAGTGAAGGCAAGTAATATGCAATTTTCATGATTGAGCGTTTTTTAGTTTGTTTTTTTGCTATAATGGTATATATTTCGTAATCGGACGCCTATACAAAATTTAGATGGAGGCTCCTGCCTTGTCAATGACTTTCTGCATTTGAGTTTTCCATGATAGAGGGCGGACTGATTCGCGTATCTCTGCAGGTGTCATTTTTAAGGTGTTCCGGAACTTAATCAATTCTTGAATATCAATCGGAGATTCATCGGGCTGTACTTTCCATACATAGGGAGTAGAATCGAAGTCCTCATCTGTTTCCGAGTAAGTGAAGGCAAACCCTCGTGCGGCATATTCTCGATTCTTAAGTGTTTTAATGGAGGTAATTCCACTACGATGTCGTCCCAGACTACCGATGGCGAAGTCGGCTTTTTCGAACATGGCATCCAGTTCGTCGCCGTGTAAAGGGCCGTGCAGAAGAACATAAGGTTCCAGATGATTATCACGGATGACAGGTAGAATCTCTGCCCGTTCCCGTTCGCCGGATAGTGGACCTACAATATGAAAGTAGACTTTATATTCCGGATTGTTACGGTAATAGTCCGCCAATCCTCGTACGAGACGGTCGAACCCGTGCCAGTAGTGCACTTCCGCCACTCCGATCAGGTGTAGCTCTTTTGTGGTGTCATTTTGATGTTTCCTCATTGGAATCTCTTCAAAATCAATACCATTTGAGATACGTATGGTGTGTCCGCCAAAGATATTTTCCGCATTGGAGAAGGTGATGATATTATCCAGACTTTTTGCGAGTTTCTTGCGGAAACAACGGTCGATGGCAAGGTGAAATTTTGAAGAACGGGTGATATACTCCTGATCGTAAGGATATGTGGGTATTTCCATCACTACTTTTGCGCCTGTACGTTTCAATAACTTCACCAGTCGAAGGGTGAAAGGACTGGCGTTGTGGAAAGAGCGCATGTATACAAAGTCGATTCCTTCACGGCGGGCATAGTCAATGATAGGCGAGTAATAGACACGTCTCCATACCTTTGCGGCAAAGCCTGTGCCAAAATCGGCAATCACTTCGTCATTCACCATCCAACGCCGTTCACCATAAGGGGTAACGTCGTAGTGACACAAGCGAACATCCACTCCACATTCTTTGAGAGCTTTTACCTGATAACGTATTTTCTTACTGATTCCGTTGGCCTCATTGAAGCCGTGAAATATAAGGAAAAGGGCTTTCATTCGTTTTTTTTCTGTATTCAATGATTGTTTATTCTGTTTTCTTTTTCTCAAACTGTTTTTTCTTTTTCAAACGATTTGGGCGATGATTTGTTTCCGGTATTCTTCTCCGGCATCCGCCACTTCGCTGCCAATGGCAGTTTCGTTGACATATTTTCGTTCCAGTTTCACTTTTTTATGGGCTCCCATCCGCCACCATTCATACTCTACGTCCACATGACCAACGTCGATGGCCTGATAGCCGGCTTTAAACAAATCGTAGGCCAACACAGTGGCTGCGGGGCCGAGGGCAATCAGAAACAAGGCTTCTTTTTCCACTTTGCAGGCCTCCCGCTTGATGTCTTCCAGGCGTTCGAATGCATCTCTGGGCGGACAGAGAATACGCCGGATGCTCCGGGCATTATCGAAAAGATCGTTGCCCACTCCGAGCCGGCTTTTCTCCCCTTCGATGAAGACGATGTCCCGGTTCTCCCAAATGCCCTTCATGTCGTGAAACCATCGGGCGGAGTCTTCTTTGCGGGCAAAGTCCATATAAGGACGGGTGACGAATGTATTGTAATATTTTCGTCCCGCTACCAGCAAACGGTCCCACCACGAACCGTACAGATAAAAATGAGTCCTCCAGAACCGGCGACTTTTGCGATTGTAGCGATACAAATCGCGGAATGCGTCGGAGATGCAGACAATATGTCCTTCTTCGTGACTTTGCAGCACTTCGGTCAGTCTTTTAGCCAATAACGGGTCACCTTTCTGGAAACGGATTTCCTTTTCCGGACTGGTGAGCAACACTTCACCGTCGCCAAAACGACTGACAGAGCAACGGTCGTCGATGATTTTACGTATCGTTTCGTCGATGGATGCTACTTGCGGTGTGATTTTTCTCTTTTTCCGCAAGACGATGTACCAAAAATTGTACCATTCCACGGTGCTGCCATACTTTATTTTATAACGTAGCGTTATAAAAATGTTGCGTATATTCATAGCTATAGACTTTTTTTTCTTAACGACCGCACTTTACCGATAATGTCATACTCATGCGTCATCTGTATATAAATGCCAAAGATAATAAAACTAACGATACCTTTAGCAATAATTGTCACAAAAATATTCATCCCTTCCAGTGCATATTGCATTGGAATGAGGGCTAATGCTATCAAAATGCTAATCACCAACGGAGAAATAAGCTGACGGATGAACGGCCAGGCACTTTGCCGGAAGGTCACCCGGTACATCTGCCAATAACACTGTATGAAGTTGATGGTGAATGTCACCACAATGCAACTGGCCACTGCTGTCAGGGTTCCGAAATGGAAGATGCCGAGCAGAATTCCCGCCACGTTGAATGCGGACGAAAACACTCCGCACACAAACAAACTTCGTGTATCGCCTGCCGCCTGAAAGATGGAGCCGGACGAAGAGAGTATAATCTGAATCCCTACAGAGAGCGACAGTATCCGGAACACGGGTACGGACGGCATCCATTGATCGCCGAAAATAATAAGCGTCACTTCCTCTGCCGTGAAGAAAAGCAGCACGCTAAGCGGCAGACCGATAAAGGCGAGGAAACGGACGATACGTTCGTAGGAACTCAACAGTTTTCCCTTGTCATTCTGGAAATCGCTGAAAATAGGGTGCATCACCGGAGTGATTACCTGCGTGATATTCTGCAAGGGCAGCATCATCAAGCGATACGATTTTTCGTAATATCCCAGATCGGACATACTCATATATTTACCAATCAGCAGTTTGTCCAGATTGCGGCTGAAATAGTTGATGACATTGAACAGGAATTGATAGGCGGAATAGGAAAATATCTTTCGGAGTACCGTCAGTCCGAGTGTGAAACGCAACCGTTGTGGATAACGCTGAAAGGAAATCACGAAGATCAGTACGCTGGATACGATTGGATTGATAATCAATGCGTACAATCCTGCTCCGCAGAGGGCGGCGGTTACCGCGGCTGCACCTGCCGAAATCTGAATGACGAAGCTACGGATAGCAATGAATTTAAATTCTTTGTTCCGGTAGAACATGGCTCCCGGCACAATGGTGGCGGAGGCGAAGAACAGGTTGACGGACAGCAGTTGGCACAGGATGCGCAGGGTGTCACTTTGGTAGTAATCGGCGATGATCCACGAAGAAGCGAAAAACAGGATGCTGATTCCGATGCCCGTCCATATAGTAAATGAGAAGATGTCCGACAAATCATCTTTAGTCAGCGATTTGTGCTGCACGATGGCGGGAGACACTCCCATGTCGGTGAGAAGATTGAAGAAGGCGATGATTACGGTGGCAACAGCTACGATGCCGAAGTCGTCCGGTGATAGCAGACGTGCGAGAATTCCTGCCACAACAAGGGATATGACGACGCCACTGTATTTGGCCAGCGCTGTGTAAAATACCCCCGAAAATAATTGACTCTTAATATTATTAGCCATTGTTGTTTGTTATTGTTTCAATGTTTTGTGAATAGAAATTTGAAAAGCAAAGTTCCTATAGTTTTAGCTGATACATATTTTATATATTTATGTAAACACAGCCATGCAAGTCTTATTCGTTCCGAAAATTGGAGCGAATGCGCTTGCCACATAGCAGCGTTAAGCATCTGTGATAAATATAGGTCAATGATTGCTTTATTTTTGTTTTCAGTAGTCTGTTCTTTGAAGTTGAGAATCTCTTGCGTAACGACAAGATACCCTTCTATATTTCGATAAGTGAACTTGCGTGTCATAATTGAATTTTCCCTCATACGTCGTTGAAAAAATGCCCTTTTGACACATGCAGTCCTTGTCGCCTGTAAGTATAACAAGGTGGTAAATAGTTGATCTTCATGGATAATGCCGGGATAAAATTGTAGATTGATACTATTTAAAAAATCTTTATGGATAAAATTAAGGCAGGCTGAAGGTGTATATTCTCTGTTCTGTAGTTGCAATTCGAGAGCTTCATTACCGACATAGACTTTGTTTTCCAGTTTATCTGTGCGTTTGTAATTCAATGAAGGAGCATTTTTTACATTGTTGTCATAGAAGCTTTGTGCGTCAAAGAAAACGAAGTCAAGTTGCATCTCTTCACATTTGAGATAGCATATTTCCATTGCATCTTCTTCTAGAAGGTCATCGCTATCCATGAAATAGATATATTTGCCCCGTGCATGATTAATGCCGGTATTTCGCGCTTTGGATAACCCCTGATTTGTTTGCGTATATATATGTATACGGCTATCCTTATTGCTGATTTTTTCTACAATATCCAGACTTCCGTCGGTCGACCCGTCATTGATAATGATGATTTCCAGTTCTTTCAGGCTTTGCTGTGTGATGCTTAGTATCGCTTCCCGAACATATTTTTCAGTGTTATAAACGGGTATGATAACACTGACTTTTATTTTGTTGTTTTCCATATTTTTGTAATCTGATGAGCTGCTAATGTGGAAGGAATTTCATTGCTGATTTGTCAAATTGCTGTAGAGCTTAGCATATTGTTTACCGACTTTTGCTGTACCCATGTTTTCTAGCGCATATGTGTAGTTCATTTCTCCTTTTCCCCAAGCGGATAACTGTCGGGCTTCTTCCAGTGCTCGTATAATCTCTGCTTTATTATCTGGAGAAAAAGTAGGATTTCCCGTGCTGTTTAGTAATTCGCCAATATTACCAATATTAGGTCCTATAGCAATTTTGTGAAAGAGAAAAGCCAGAGGAATATTTGCGGAGTTTAATACATCTTTTCGTTGGATGAATACCACGTCTGAAGCTGCCATATAATAAGGGAGGTCACACTCGTCTATCGGTTCGTCGTTGGCTCCCGCCTGTAATCTGAATATATGGTTGAACAACGGCATGAGTATATAGTATCCGATTCGGGAAGCCCATCGTTTGAGGATATTCCTGCCATAGTTATTGCGCCTTGAAAAGGGGTATAAGCGAGGGGCTATCAGTAGTTTCTGTTCTTCGTCCCAGTCACGGAACGCTCCGAGCACCATGCGTCTTTCTTCCCGGTTGCGGAACTTTCCGAAGGCGGTGACGATGAATGCTTCTTGTGGGAGGTTCAGATATTGGCGCGCGCTCTCTATGCTGATATCTTCCTTGTAGGTATATTGGTAGATGTGGTGCGGGATGATGACATTCCGGCTGTCGGGATATTTTTGCATGAATTCCGTCTGGCTGTAATGTCCCATGTGTACCACGATGTCACTTTCCGATTCGATGATGTCGTAGGCCCGGCTGATGATATCATTTGCATAGTGGGGGCGGATGTTGTGTCGTGTGTATATGAAATGAGCCCCCCGCGAGCGGAAAAAGGCAATACGTTCTTTCAGTCGGCGGATGACGTCGGGGTCTTCGCATGTCCATCCCACTACCTCCTCCGGCCATTGGAAATGGATGATGTCATAAGTCGTGTCCGATTCCCAGAATTCTTTTTGGGAGCATCTCACATCAATTCCAGCCATTTTGATAGCATCGCATAAGATAGGAACAAATAGATTGTCGGTTTCTCCGTTTTCTCTGAATACGATCAGTGCTTTTATTGATTGGCTGTCTGTTTCGCTATCACTCATTTTTTAAGTTTTAAAGACCTTTATTACATTGCAAATGTAATAAAACTTATGATAAGTTTCTCCTTTTCTGTGTTTTAATTGCAGTTTAAGTTGCTATTTGAGGAAATCTGAAACAGGTCTAATGTTTTTATAAGCCGTTTTTCTTCTTGGGTATAAGGAATGTGGTGACTTTCGATATATTGCTTGAGAAAGATGCAAGCATGTATGAAAATGGCTGCTTTCATATAGCTGGTGAAATTTATGTAACGGTAGTAGGAGGCTTCACTGATGTTGATATGCACGCAGAGCTCTACTGTGGCTAGCTGTGACGTATTCAGGAGCTCTTTTATCAGCTTTATTCTGTTCTGATAATGCTCGCTTACTATTTTATTTTCTTCTATTTCTTCCAAAGTTTGGTTGCGTTTTGTATCCATATTGTTTGGGGTTATTAATAATATTTGGCAAAGGTCTGATAAAAAATATATAATCCAACTCTCATTTTTGCGATAGCTGGAATAAAATACATTTCGCACCTTTGCGCCCCGGAAGTATTAAATGTGGAATAATGAATAAATGATGATTGAAAATGAAGAAAGATCAGTATTTCAATTTGGAGGTAAATTTGTTGAATGACGACAATATTGCCAGTATGATGTCGGAGATGAATGCTGCGGAAGCACTCGGAATTTATGTGATGTTGCTGTTGCATCTGCGCACTAAAGATGCTTACGAGGCGTCGTGCAAACCGGTTTTACTGAAGGCTATGGCCCGGCGGTATGATATGGATGAAGTGGCGGTGGAGCGGGTGCTTCGCGAATTCGATCTCTTCGAAGTGGATGAGGAACGGCAGATGTTTCGTTCTTCCTACTTGGATAGGGTGATGAAAAGCTTGGAAGAGAAGCGGAAAACGAATAGCGAAAACGGTAAAAAAGGAGGGCGTCCGAAAAAGGTGGTAGAACGTGCTGAAACGCCCGTCGATAAAGGGAGAAAAGCCAATGAAAACCAGAAGAGTAGAGAAGA
>DXOJ01000232.1 GCA_019412865.1 Bacteroides sp.
GAAAAATAGAATATCAATAAAATATGCGTTTTTTTGTGGAACAGCTTGCTGCATCTCATCTATACTACGTGCACAACAGGATGCATCCCAAATGAATGTGCTTTTTATAATGGCTGATGATATGCGCCCCGAACTGGGGTGTTACGGGGTAGATGTAGTGAAAACTCCTAATATGGACCGTTTGGCGGCAAGTGGCGTCTTGTTTCAGAATGCGTATTGTAATATTCCTGTGAGTGGGGCATCCCGGGCTAGTTTGTTGACGGGTGTATATCCTCATTACCCCGATCGCTTTATTAGTTTTTCCGCCTATGCCAGCAAAGATTGTCCCGAAGCAATACCTATTTCGGGATGGTTCACCCGGAATGGTTATCATACTATTTCGGACGGCAAGGTGTTTCATCATATCAGCGATCATGCGGATTCGTGGAGTGAGCCTCCTTACCGGAATCATCCGGATGGATATGATGTATATTGGGCGGAATATAATAAATGGGAACTTTGGATGAATTCGGAATCGGGAAAAACGATTAATCCGAAAACGATGAGGGGACCTTTTTGTGAATCTGCTGATGTTCCTGATACTGCCTATGATGATGGGAAACTTGCAAACCGAGCTATTCGTGACTTGAAAAGGATGAAGGAGGCTGGCAAACCTTTCTTCTTGGCTTGTGGTTTCTGGAAACCTCATTTGCCGTTCAATGCCCCAAAGAAATATTGGGATTTATATAAACGGGAGGAAATACCTTTGGCTACCAATCGTTTCCGACCTGAAGGATTGCCGGAGCAGGTTCGTAATTCGAGCGAGATATATGCGTATGCACGGGTTGCGGATACGAGTGATATTGACTTCCAGCGGGAGGTAAAACATGGATATTATGCTTGTTTGAGTTATGTGGATGCACAGATTGGCAAGGTATTGGATGCATTGGATGAACTGGGATTATCGGATAATACAATTGTGGTTTTGTTGGGAGATCATGGCTGGAATCTGGGAGAACATGATTTTATAGGTAAACATAATCTGATGAATACTTCTACTCATGTACCGTTGATTGTCCGTGTGCCGGGAATGAAAAAAGGAAAAACAAAATCGATGGTGGAATTTGTTGATTTGTACCCGACTTTATGTGAACTTTGTAAACTGCCTGTTCCCGCTGAACAGCTAAGCGGGCAAAGCTTTGCCGGGGTTTTCAAGAATCTGAAAGCTAAGACGAAAGGTGAAGTCTATATTCAGTGGGAAGGAGGAGATAATGCCGTTGACCGGCGTTATAGTTATGCGGAATGGATGAAAGGCGACGTGAAGAAAGCCAGTATGTTGTTTGACCATCGGATTGACGGGAAGGAAAACAAGAATCGGGTCGATGAAAAAAAATATAAGAATAAGGTTGAATCATTATCTTCTTTTATCAGAATAAAGAAGTCATCATTAAAGAAATAATATGAAAACAGTTTTATTACAGTCCAGCCGTTTGGTATCGGTTGTTTTATTCATGCTTTACGGAATGTCGATGTTTGCCCAGCGACAGGATATCTTGCTAAATAATGATTGGAATTTCCGGTTTTCGCATCAGGTACAGAAGGGAACAGAGGTAAGAGTTGATTTGCCTCATACTTGGAATGCGCAGGATGCTTTGTCCGGTAAGATAGACTATAAACGGGGAATTGGTAATTATGAGAAGAATTTATTTATTCGTCCCGAATGGAAAGGAAAACGTCTTTTTATTCGTTTCGAAGGAGTGAATAACATTGCAGATGTGTTTATAAATCGTCGTCATATAGGTGAGCATCGTGGGGGATATGGAGCTTTTATCTTTGAGATCACAGGAAAGGTGGAATATGGAAAAGAAAACTCTATATTAGTACGGGTGAATAATGGTGAACAGTTGGATATTATGCCTCTGGTCGGTGACTTTAATTTTTACGGAGGTATTTATCGTGATGTACATTTGTTGATTACTGATGAGACGTGTATTTCTCCTTTGGATTATGCTTCCCCCGGAGTACGTCTGATACAGGATAGTGTGAGCCATCGGTATGCTAAGGTGCGGGCTATTGTTGATTTATCAAACGGGAGTAGTGGTAATCAGGAAGTGGAGCTTAACGTACGCCTGTTAGATGGTCAAAGGGTGGTGAAAGAAGGAACAAAGAATGTGAATCTTTCTGGAAACGAAGTAATGCAGCAGGAACTTACATTTGAAATCGATCAGCCTCATTTGTGGAATGGTCGTCAGGATCCTTTCCTTTATCAGGCGGAAGTGACTCTTTTCCGGAATGGTCAGATGGTAGATCGTGTTACACAACCGTTAGGACTTCGTTTTTACCGGATCGACCCTGATAAAGGTTTTTTCCTGAATGGAAAACATTTGCCTCTTCAAGGCGTTTGCCGTCATCAGGATAGGAGTGAGGTGGGCAATGCGCTGCGCCCGCAACACCATGAGGAAGATGTGGCATTGATGTTGGAGATGGGAGTGAATGCTGTTCGTTTGGCGCATTATCCGCAGGCTACTTATTTTTATGATCTGATGGATAAGAATGGTATTATTGTATGGGCTGAAATACCTTTTGTGGGTCCTGGTGGATATAATGATAAAGGTTTTGTGGATTTACCTGCTTTCCGTGCCAACGGAAAAGAGCAGCTCAAAGAACTGATTCGTCAACATTATAATCATCCTTCTATTTGTGTATGGGGGCTGTTTAATGAGTTGACGGAGTTGGGAGATAATCCGGTTGAGTACATCAAAGAATTAAATGTGCTGGCACATCAGGAAGATACTACCCGGCCTACGACCTCCGCAAGTAATCAAATGGGAGATTTGAATTTCATAACGGATGCTATTGCTTGGAACCGTTATGATGGATGGTATGGTGGCACTCCCGCTGATTTGGGGAAATGGTTGGATCGAATGCATAAGGATCATCCGGAAATATGTATTGCTATCAGTGAATATGGTGCCGGCGCAAGTATTTACCATCAACAAGATTCGTTGGTTAAAACTGTACCAACCAGTTGGTGGCATCCTGAAAACTGGCAGACGTATTATCACATTGAAAACTGGAAAACAATCTCTTCCCGTCCTTATGTATGGGGGAGCTTTGTCTGGAATATGTTTGATTTTGGCGCTGCACATCGCACTGAAGGAGACCGTCCCGGAATTAATGATAAAGGTTTGGTTACCTTCGACCGGAAAGTTCGTAAAGATGCTTTCTACTTCTATAAGGCCAACTGGAATAGGGAAGAACCAATGCTTTATTTAACAGGCAAACGTGACACAGTACGTACACAACGTTTGCAAACAATTACTGCTTTCACGAATCTGTCAGGAGCCGAATTGTTTGTAAACGGTAAGAGTTATGGTAAAGCAATACCGGATTCGTATGCTATTCTGGAATGGAAAAATGTGGAGCTACAACCTGGTGAAAATGAAATAAAGGTTGTTTCCACTAATAAGAAGTTACCTTTGAGCGATAGCTTTCATTGTAGATTGTGATAGGTCGTTTAAATGATAATCGGAAAGAGCACTGTAAACAGAGTAGGTTTGCAGTGCTTTTTTCTAGGAAGGTCTCTTTGGGGAGATAATGGCCCTTCCTGAATCTATAACAGCGGATAATAATACTCCAACAGTATAACAGATCATATCTGACCATAGAAAACCATGTCCAAAGATTAATGCTCCAAGTGTGGTGTTTCGTACAGTATTTGCCCAGTCTGCTTGGTATAGTTGGCTAATTTCTATACAATAAGAAAATAATAAGGAAATAACAATGGTCTTGAGTATAGATAATGACGGGAAAAGAAAGCGTATTCCACAATATACCATGGCTGCCCAAAGCGTATCGCCTGAATACTCTGCAATAAATTCGGGCAATATATCACCATGTTTTCGGGAAGCCAATCCTAACACTATAATTGCGAAAGTAATTGCTAAATAAATCCAACGTTTGTTTTTCACGCAGTAATGTTTTAGTATGGTGCAAATTTATAAAATTAAGTTGGATAACTTGGCAGGATGGATCAAACTCTGATAAAAACAGATTTTATTTACATACTAAACCTTTCGTTCTTTTGAAATGTTATAAGGTCGTTCGAGCTTTATCTCGATAAATGTGTTCATAACCAACCGATTTACGCAATTGTTGTGGAAACGGCTGCAGTTGGGCACTTAAAAAGTTAGTAATTAAAATAATAGAGTTATGAAGAATCTTTTTCGACCGTTGTTAGTACTGACAGGATGTATAGTATTGGCGAGTTGTGTAAGTCAGAAGCAATTTAAAGGTTTAAAAACTGATTATACAAAGTTGCAAACAGAATATCAGGAAAGTCAATTGCAGCTAAGAGAAAATCAGGCACGTTCAACAAGTCTTGAGGAGAGACTTGCCGAAGCGCAGCGGAATAATAGTGAGTTACGCAAGAGCTTGTCCGATATGCAAAGCATCTTGAATAAGAGTCTTACACAGAGCTCTCAAGGGAATATGAATATGGGTAAGTTGATAGATGAGATCAATGCTTCAAACCGTTTCATCCAGCATTTGGTTAAAGAAAAGAATAGATCAGACTCTTTGAATCTCGTAATGGTCAATAAACTTACCCGTTCGCTTACCCGTGAAGAGATGCGTGACTTGGATATTAAGGTATTGAAAGGTGTTGTATATATTTCCTTAGCAGATAACATGCTTTATAAATCAGGAAGTTATGAAATTAGCAATAAAGCAGAGGCTGTGCTTAGTAAAATAGCCAAAATCATTCAGGACTACAAAGATTATGATGTTTTGGTAGAAGGAAATACAGATACCGATCCGATATCTCGTACGAATATACGTAATAATTGGGATTTGAGTGCGTTGCGTGCTTCATCTGTTGTTCAGGCATTACAGAATATTTATGGTATAAATCCCAAACGCCTAACTGCTGCCGGTCGAGGTGAATTTAATCCGGTAGCCGGTAATGATACGGCAGAAGGAAAAGCTCGTAACCGCCGGACCGAGATTATTATAACTCCTAAACTGGATCAGTTTATGGATTTGATAGATCAGGCTCCTGATAATTCTTCATCAGGTATAGTGGGGGATGAGAATACAAAAGAGTAAAGGAAATATTTCCATCTAGGGCTAATAATAAAGCGATGAATTTGAATTCATCGCTTTATTATTAGCAATTTGAAACAGATACAGTAAAGTGTTAGAGGTATCTATATTTTATTTTCAGAGCTTGAGAAATTGCTCTATTTTATAGAGAGTCCGATTTGAAATGAGTATTGCTGATTTTAAATGTTTTCGGCAGATGGACCTATTTTGAAAATTCAAACTCATATGGATAAGGAGTTTGATTCCATGAAACCCATTCTATCTTTCCATAATTATGCAAATCACATGGGAAAACTACAGAATAGTCCCATGGATTATATCGATATGGTATGTCAACATATTGACAAGCATAAGTAGTTATTCATAATTATTTCACATATGTCGAAATTGCATTATCTTTGTC
>DXOJ01000233.1 GCA_019412865.1 Bacteroides sp.
TATTCAGACTCTCAAAGATATTTGGCTAAACACAGGTTTTTGCAAGTGCCCCGAATTAACTGAAAATATAAACAATAATTCCGGTAATCGCTACATATACTAATGCATACGGAATAGCCGCTTTCAGTATTTCACCTTCTTTTCCCTGTTGGTTTCCGGCAGAAGTGGCAATAGCAATACTTTGCGGAGAGATAATCTTACCACCTGTAGCGCCTACTGTATTTGCCGCAGACAACCAATCCGGACTGACATGAATCTGTCCTGCCACACTTGCTTGCAACTTGCCGAAGAGGATGTTGGAAGATGTATCGCTTCCGGTGATAAATGTTCCCAGACAACCGATGACCGGAGCAAATAACGGATACAAACTTCCGGTAGCCGTAGCCAGTGCTGTGGCAATCACAGCGATCATTCCGGAACTATCCATGATAGTAGATAACCCCACGAGGCAGATAACCGTAATGAATGTTTTCTTCAACTGCTTCACGGTATTCCAAAGAACGATGAACAGATCTTTTACTTTAGCCCCCTGAATCAATCCACCGATAAAAGTACCGATGAAAAGCAATACTCCGGCATGAGTCAGCCAGGAAATAGTATAATTGACGGTGGACGCATTGATAGGCAGACTGATTCTCGTAATCCAATTGTTCTCTAAAGTATGACGCAATCCCGGAAAGAGCGGACTGGTCAGGATAATCAGAAACAGAATCAGTAAATAAATGCTCCATGCATTTAATATATCTTTCGTTTTCAGATGGCTTTTTCGTGCTTTCTCTTCTTTGGATGCAGTAAGTTTTCCATAAACAACGATTACGATAATAGAAAGAATACTGCCGATTATGGCCGGAGATTCAGCACCCATATATTTAGCAGCCAGATATTGACTGACTAAAGAAACTCCGCCTACCAATAAAGCCAGGAATATATTTTTCGGGAGCGATTTAAGTTTGGAGTCAGTAAGGAAAAGTAGAACCAGCGGAATCAGGAACATTAAAACGGATAATTGCAATACGACATTCGTACTAAGATGCAATACGTCCAAATTCGTTTCTTTGGCCAATACCAATACCGGAGTTCCGATTGCTCCGAAAGCAGTGGCTACACTATTGGCAATCAGACTCACCGTTGCCGAAAAGATAGGCTTGAATCCCAGACTGATAAGAATTGCCGCCGGAATAGCTACTGCTGTTCCGAAACCGGCCATAGCTTCCAATAGACCTCCGAATCCCCAAGTCAGTAATAACACCTGAATACTTTTATCGGTAGAAATAGAAGCGAATTGCTGTTTAATAATCTCCATCTTTTCAGTTTTCAACAATACATTATAACTGAAAATAGCCATCAGAATAATGATTAAGATAGGAGAGACCGCTTTTAATGCTCCATATAAAAAGGAGTAAAACAGATTGTCTACCGAGAAAGCGAAGCCGAAAAGAGCAATCAGCATCGTCACAATCAGAGAAATGATACTGCTTTTATCACCTGACATTTTAAAAAATGCCATCAGTATAATCAACAGTAACACAGGAATAACAGCAAGGATCAAGGTCATAATTATCAGATTTAAAAAGTGGAACGTCGTTTATTATTGATATAACAAACGAACGCCCCACTTTGGTCGGTTGAATAAATAGATTTTTCTGTTTATTTCATCTTCACACTTAAAATTTGTTGTAATTGTTTTAAGTTGGCAAGGGCAGCTTCGTTACCTAGCTTTGCTGCCTGCTCGAATGCAGCCATGGCACGGTTGATGTCTCCGTTAAGGAAATTGTAGACTCCGGTATTGTTTATAAACTCGGCAGTATTATGATCGGCTTTCTCCATAAACTTCACTGCTGCATTCAAATCCTTTTGTGATAATGCGACGGCTCCTGCGTTCAGGTTGGCTACAGCGTCAGTAGGATACATGCGTACGGCAATGTCGAATACATTCACAAAATCCTTGCTGCCTTTCGGATAACTGTTGGCCACCTGATACATTTCGTTCAGACTAAGATATTTCGGATTTTCCCGGATAATGATACGGCCTTGTTCAACATCGAAATTGACAACGGTATAGTCAATCTTGCAGTTCACTTTACGCAATCCCGGATAAATCTCTTTCAGCATACTACGGTAAGGAGCTCCGCCGCCTACACGCATGATTTCCTGTTTACGTTTGGCATCGTCAGTTGTATTTTTGATGATGTTCAGGAATGTTTCCTTCTCCTTCATCGAAGAAGATTGGAGTGCTTTTACTAATCCATCCCAGTTTTCTCCACCGAAAGTCACTTTATATAGTTTGGAAGACACTTTTTCGTTTTTGACCAGATAATCTGTCAAAGCTTCCGCACGTTTTTTGGAAAGCTGTTCATTGAAGGCAAGAGGTCCTTCCGGCGAGGCGAAACCTTCGATACTGATACCTTTCACAGTCAGGTTCCGGTCATTCTGTATTTTGTCAAACATGGCATGGATATTCACCAATTCAGCATGATTGTTCATGAAGTCGGTCTGAATTACCGATTTGTTGACCGGGAAATCCAGATGAGCTTCATATTGTTCGCTACGGTTTTTGACCACTTCTACGGTTGGCTGGATATAGGCAATGATAGGAGACATGGCACTCAGTCGTTTGGCTTCGGTAGATACATCATTGGTAATCAGTTCCTGTGCATTCATTTCCTGATAATTGCCGCATCCGCATAAATTCTCTACAAGTTGCAAACTGGCATTAGCCATCCAGGGTTTGTAAGGAATCACCTGCGTATAATTAAAAGTTTCCCTTTTATTATAAGGAACGATAATGGCGGTTGGTTCTTGCTTGGTTATTGCCAGACCGCGGATATATGCTTTTTCGCGTCTTTTACCATTGACGATGATTTCTTGCAAAGGTACATTATGCTGTCCGTCTGTCAGCAGGGGGATAAGGCTTAAACTTCGGGCGGAACCTATTGTCAGATTCTTCATGTCGAAAGTCATGCCGACATAAAGAGAGTTACCTTGTTGCCATAAAGATACGTTTGAGAGAGTGAGCGCATCGTTCAGGAATTTTTGTGCATGAGCCGGCAGAATAGTGGCTGCAAGAGCTATAAATAGATAGATAAGTTTTCTTTTCATCATTGTAAGTT
>DXOJ01000234.1 GCA_019412865.1 Bacteroides sp.
TTTTACCAAGTTCTGGTAGGACTAGTCAATACTTTGACCACCATTCTGGCTCTTGTCATCATTGATAAGGTAGGCCGCAAGAAACTTGTTTATTACGGAGTTTCGGGAATGGTTGTTTCTCTGATTCTCATCGGCCTGTACTTCCTCTTCGGAGATTCCCTGGGAGTATCCAGCCTCTTCCTGCTCGTTTTCTTCCTGTTCTATGTATTCTGCTGTGCCGTCTCCATCTGTGCCGTGGTGTTCGTGCTCCTCTCGGAGATGTATCCCACCAAGGTTCGCGGACTGGCCATGTCGATAGCAGGATTCGCTCTGTGGATCGGAACGTACCTGATCGGACAGTTAACCCCCTGGATGCTCCAGAACCTTACCCCCGCCGGAACATTCTTCCTGTTCGCCGTTATGTGCGTACCGTATATGCTGATTGTCTGGAAACTCGTACCGGAGACTACCGGGAAGTCGCTGGAGGAGATTGAAAGATACTGGACCCGTTCGGAATAAATATAAAACAGACCTTATAATTAATAAACTAACAACCGGACAGTAGAAATAGTTAGAGATGTTTTTTTGTATGGCCATTCAATAAACGTTATCATCTATATACCTATCCATGCTGTCTTATAATAGATTATATTATGGATTTTAAGAAATTAGCAAATCAATACAAGGATGAACTTTTGGACAATGTCCTTCCTTTTTGGCTCAAAAACTCGCAGGATCATGAATATGGTGGTTATTTCACTTGTCTTGATCGTGAAGGAAAAGTTTTCGATACGGATAAATTCATTTGGTTGCAAGGTAGAGAAGTATGGATGTTCTCTATGCTCTACAATAAAGTAGAAAAACGTCAGGAATGGTTAGATTGTGCCATTCAAGGTGGAGAATTCTTGAAAAAATGCGGACATGACGGTAACTATAACTGGTATTTTTCTCTCGATCGTTCGGGTAGACCATTGGTAGAACCGTACAATATATTTTCGTATACATTCGCCACTATGGCCTTCGGACAAATAAGCCTTGCTACCGGAAATCAGGAATATGCAAACATTGCCAAGAAAACGTTTGAAATAATACTTTCTAAAGTGGATAATCCGAAAGGTAAGTGGAATAAGCTTCACCCTGGTACACGTAATCTGAAGAATTTTGCCCTTCCAATGATTCTGTGTAACCTAGCTATGGAGATAGAAAACATTTTAGGTAAAGATTATCTGGAACAAGCAATAGAAACTTGTATTCATGAAGTAATGGATGTTTTTTATCGTCCGGAATTGGGGGGTATCATTGTCGAAAATATAGATGTGGACGGTAATTTGGTTAATTGTTTCGAAGGTCGTCAAGTGACTCCCGGTCATGCGATTGAGGCAATGTGGTTTATCATGGACTTAGGCAAACGCTTGAACCGTCTAGAGCTAATAGAAAAAGCAAAGAACATTACTCTCACAATGCTCAATTACGGATGGGATAAAGAGTATGGTGGCATTTATTATTTTATGGATCGTAATGGTTGTCCTCCCCAACAACTGGAGTGGGATCAGAAACTTTGGTGGGTGCATATTGAAACGCTTATTTCTCTACTGAAAGGCTATCAACTGACTGGAGACCAACAATGTCTCAAATGGTTTGAAAAAGTACATGATTATACCTGGAGCCACTTTAAGGATCCTGAATACCCTGAATGGTATGGCTACTTAAACCGAAGAGGTGAAGTGTTACTTCCACTCAAAGGAGGAAAATGGAAAGGATGCTTTCATGTGCCAAGGGGGATGTATCAATGCTGGAAGGTATTACAAAATTTGAGTGAAATAAAATAATTAATGAAAAATGTGCACATATGAAAAGGATATTTATAATAGCATGTATTATTTTGACCATTGCTTCTACAGCTTTTGCTGGAGAATGCAGAGTGGGGCTAACCCTGATTCACCCAGGCACAATTACGAATAAAGTAGATTTGGACATACGTGCAGGTATAGTCAATAAAGGGAATACTCAACAGGACTTTTATGTCTCTATTTATTTGAATGACGTAAATCAAGATTCATTAATTCATTTTTCTCGTATAACATTGGCACCGGGGAGTTCTCGGGAAATAAAGTTCTCTTTAAAAACAACTAACAAGATTGGTAGGAATCGCATCATCCTTAAAGTCAAAGAGAAAAATGAAGAATTTACAATTTCTAAAGACTTTGAAGTAATTAATTCAGAAATTCGATCTACGCGTCTGATAGACGGAGCATGGGCAGGCCTTTATCATTGGAGCGAGATAGAAGGAAAGTATTGGAATCCTGATATAAAAAAGATGACTGATGATCAATGGCGTGAGTTGGTGCGTTCTATGCATAGTATAGGGATGGATGTTATAGTTCTTCAAGAAGTTTTTCGCAATCAGGACTATGTAGGAAAACATGATTTGAATATAAACAACTACCAAGGAAAAGCATTTTATCCTTCCACTCTTTATTCAGGAAGGATGCCTATTTCTGCGAAAGACCCAATAGGAGCTATTCTTTCTGAAGCGGACAAACTAGGAATGTCAGTTATGATGGGAGTAGGAATGTTCGCTTGGTTTGATTTTACTGTAGAGTCTCTTGAATGGCATAAGCAAGTAGCCAAAGAATTATGGGATATGTATGGAGATCATCCTTCTTTCTATGGCTTTTACGTATCCGAAGAATGTGCCGGTAATCTGTATAATTCAGAATCGACCAATGAGGGACAGATGATACGTAAGAAAGAGATTGTGGATTTCTTTCGTGAGTTTAAGAAATACACCTCCCAATTTGCTCCGGAAAAGCCCGTAATGCTTGCTACCAATAGTATGGAAATACTAAAAGGTGCAGACACTTATCCCGCTTTATTACAAAATCTCGATATATTATGTCCATTTGGTTTTGCACGTATGCCAGAAGGAGACCTTACAGGAAAAGAAGCAGCCGATATTTTGCAAAAATTCTGTGATGATGCCGGTGCGCATTTATGGTTTGATCTTGAAGCTTTCTTATTCAATCCAGATAATTCTCTTTATCCTCGTCCGATAGATGAGATCATCCGTGATTTGAACTTGCTTGACAATTTTGAGAAAGTACTATGCTATCAATATCCAGGAGTCTTTAATAATCCAAAGATGTCGATACGTATAGGAGAAGAACGTACAATTGATCTGTATAATGC
>DXOJ01000235.1 GCA_019412865.1 Bacteroides sp.
AATGGAAACAGCCCTTTATTATTTCAGCTTAAAAAGTTTCATCGGACAGCAATAGTTCAAGATACGGGAATGGGCATCGAACCGGAAAAGCAGGAAGCTATCTTTACCCGATTCGTGAAATTGAATAATTTTATTGCCGGCACAGGGCTGGGACTCCCTATCTGTCAAAGTATCGTCACACAGTTAGGCGGCAAAATCGGAGTGGAATCTGAACCGGGGAAAGGTTCTTGTTTCTGGTTTACGCATCCGATTAACTAAAATCTAAATTCAAAATAAATATCAGAAAACAATGTTTACCGGTTTCTCTTTAAGAAAATACGATCTGTTATAGTGTTGGGAAGTTCCGATTCATAATGTGTCACCATAATCATCGTCTTATCTTTGCGTCGGCAGAAAGCCTCAATCACTTTCTTTACCCGTCGACGATTATAAGTATCCAAGCCATGAAGCGGTTCATCCAGAATCAGCAGTTCCGGGTCTTTGACGAAAGCTCTTGCCAACAAGGACAAACGTTGTTCTCCACTGGATAGTTGCAGGAATGGTTTATCTTTCAAATCTGCAATGCCAAATATATCCATCCACCACTCACAGATAGCCATCTGTTCCGGTTGAGGACGTTTATACAGACCGATACTGTCATGCAAACCACTGGCTACAATCTCAATAGCGGGCAGATTTTTAAGATAAGCACGGTGCATCTCCGGACTTACGTAACCAATATGTTTCTTGATTTCCCAAATACTTTCTCCCGTCCCTCTTTTCCGTCCGAAGAGACTGATGTCACAGGCATACGATTGCGGATTGTCTGCACAGACAAGGCTCAACAGAGTCGATTTCCCAGCACCGTTCTCACCACTCAACGCCCACTTCTCACCACGACGGACTGTCCAGTCCAGTTCTTTCAGAATAGTTCGGTCGCCATAACGGATACTGACCTTATTAAGTTTTACTACTTCCTCCGAATCGTAATTGTTGCCATCAGATGGCAAATCTATAATCCGTTGCTGCAAATCATCCAAAGAGGTAACCACATCTCTACTGCGGAAAGCTTCCAGATAGGCTTCACGTTCCATTTTAGGAAAGACCTCCATTTTGTCCACAGGAATGACATGAGTGATGAATGAAGGTATATCATCGAGCATGGAAAGTACCAGAATGATCTGTACGGACGACATTTTTGTCAGACGTTCGAGCAAAGAAAACAACAGTTCACGCGTAGGAGCATCCAGTCCGATAAACGGATTATCCATAATCAACACGCGGGGAGCAGTCAACAGGGTTTTGGTTAGCTGGAATTTACGTAATTCACCGCTGGAAAGGAGAATGATTTTCTTGTCGAGCAACGGTTCGATACGGAAGAGTTCAAACAGTTCGCGTTGTAGTTGCTCGTCCTTGATTTCTCCCAACATCTCACGAACATCGGGAGCTTCATCCTGATCGTGAGCATTCCAACGCTGCTGGTAGTAGTAATTGGCATCGGCAGCTCCATAGGTATCACGGAAAGCAATGTATTTCACATTATCATAAAGAGTCTGGGTGGCAGAGGGGGAAAAATCATATTGTACGGTTCCTTCACGCAATGGATATTTTCCGATCAGGGTATCTACAAAAAGACTTTTACCACCACCATTGGGACCTACAATAGCTATGTGTTCATTCGCTCCGATAGTTGCCGTGATGGGTTTGGCTAAACGCACAAGCGGGTTGCGTGCTACGCCCCCCGCCATGCAGAATGTATTTTGGTTCATATTCTTTTATTCTGTTTTATTATTGCCCGCAAAGGTAACAATTTTATCATAAAAGACGCCAAATTGCAAACATATTCTTATTCGTTCCGTAGAAGGAATATCTTTATTTACTTACTAAACCCATAAGGTGGACATTCAAAATTGGTAATATCCAATTTGTATTCCATCATATCTTTCAACTCGTGTATGGGACGTTCCAATTCGTAAGGTATCGGTTGTCTGCTGAATTGCTGGAAGTAAAGCAAACAAGCATCCCGCCACCAGACAGCATCCCGTGCCTGAATCTTCAGGCGGTGTTGCACATCACGAAATCGTTCGGAATCAATATACGGTTCCATCCTGTCCCACACTTTTTGAAAGTTTCTCACTTCGTTTACACCACGATCATACGCGTAGCACAGTTCTGCCCAAAGTGTACGTCCGCTCTTCATCTGATGATTCCAAGGGACATGGTGAAACCAAAGGAGCAGATTCTCCGGACAAGTATTCACATTGTCCAGTTGCTCGCATAATGGAGAATGGTATTGTCCGGTAGCATTACTTCCTGTACTGCTGCGGTTGAAACCTATTCCCATGTTGTCGGCACGGTGGTAATAAGGAGGCAGCCAATCCGGGCGAGCATCGGGAATATCACACCAGGGTTCCGGTCCGTAATGATGTCCCCATGCAAAGATATGATGCAAGCCGAGAGGCATCATGTAGTCTACTACTGCTTCTCTCGATTTCTGAAGCACTTGGGAGTTGAGAAGGGAGAGTTGAGCGTCGATCTGCTCTTTTTGAATGACTTCTCCTGCCGGAGTATCGGTTTGCGCACCGGTAACGGGAAGAAAAGTCTGTTTCAACCATTCTTCTCCTATCTGTTCGGAAGAGAGCGAATGTTTCCATGCCAATCGTCCGAAAGCATACCAGTTGGCTTGAGCAAAAGGATGTCCACACCAATTAGTATCATCACCGATGTTTGCCACTCCGGAAATAGCCGTGAGCGGATGAAAGAATAAAGAACCATCTGTCACACGGGCAACGGTAGAGCCTTTGCCTTGCAGATAAGTATCACTGTCTAAACACTCTTTCCACATAGGAGCAAGGAATGCAAGATGATTGGAAAAACCAAGATACTCTTGTGTGATTTGAAATTCGGGCATAACTGCCGTCTTTTTCATGGCTCCGAACAGCGGGCTGAATGGTTCACGGGGTTGGAAATCTATCGGACCGTTCTTGATCTGCACAATAACATTATCCCGAAATTTATCATCCAAAGGTTCAAATTCAAGATAGGCTTGTTTGGCACGGTCGCTGTCGGTAGGAGAATAAACGAAAGCGCGCCACATCACAATGCCATGATAGGACCTCAACACATCGGCAAGCATATTGGCTCCTTCGGCATGAGTCCGTCCGTAGTCACACGGACCGGGCTGCCCTTCGGAATTCGCTTTCACCAGAAAACCTCCGAAATCGGGAATCAGAGAATAAATCTCTTTGGCTTTCTGCTTCCACCAGTTTATCACTTCTTTATTCAACGGATCGGAAGTGGATAAACCGCCTAAAGCTGCGGGAGAAGAGAAATTGATAGAAAGATATATTTTCAAGCCATAAGGGCGGAAAACGTCGGCCAAGACTTTGACTTTCTGCAAATAATCATTAGATAGTATCTTAGGACTTGCATTGACATTGTTTATTACAGTGGCATTAATGCCGATAGAAGCATTGGCACGAGCGTAGGCTTCATAACGGGGGGAGACAACAGACGGAAGTTCGTCCCATTTCCAAAGTGAATGTCCGGCATATCCGCGTTCGATTGTACCATCCAAGTTATCCCAATGATTCAGGATACGAATTCGATAATCAGGTCGTTCGGAGATATTGAGGGATTGCAAAGCTGATTCCGGTAGTTGTCCGGTAGCTTGCAGACGGAGTAAATGATACGTTCCATAAAGTACTCCTTGTTCACCGGAAGAAGCTATCGTTATTTGATTGCCACCTTTGGAGGTCTGAATCGTATATCCCTCATTTCCAAGTGCACGAAGTTCTTTATTGTTCCGGACCTCCAAAGTAACCGGGATTCCTCCCTGCCAGAAGTTCTGTAATTCGGAAACCGCAATACGTAATGTAGGTGATTGTTTCTTGCTGGTAATTTCCGCTTTCGCTCCCGATGCATAACGAAGCCACAAGGCACTTCCATCTTCAGCCCAAATAGAAGAAAAGCAAAAAAACAAAGTGAATGTCAATGCAAATATATTTCTCATAGTACAAAGTATGTTATCACAATTAATTTACAGTATGATAGCATAAGTAAATTAAGCATTCATAGTTAATAATAACCGCCTCTACCTGAAAAATCCCTATTACCTAATATTCTGGTAAAAGTAGGTATGTTTTTCAAATAGAAGCGGTTGTTTTAATGTATTCTATTATTCATCTTTTCCCTCGATAGTAATGATTCGCCCGTCTGCATCATACTGAAGTTCACAGACTTTTAGGCTACGGAGCCAAGTCTTTCCCTCTGATGGTACACAATCGTGATGAAACAGATACCACTTACCTTTAAACTCTACAATAGCATGGTGAGTAGTCCATCCTACCACCGGAGTCAGAATGACTCCCTGATAAGTAAACGGACCATAAGGGTTATCACCTGTTGCATAGCAGAGCAAATGAGTGTCTCCCGTAGAATAGGAAAAATAGTATTTACCATTATATTTATGCATCCACGAAGCTTCGAAGAAACGGCGTTCCGTATTCCCTGCTGTCAATGGCTTACCGTCTTCATCCAGAATTACCACTGCACGGGGTTCTTCGGCAAACTCCATCATGTCTTCACTCAAACGAGCAACACGCGACGGGATTGCCTCCTCCTCTCCTTCCGGAAAAATGGCAGATTCCAAGGCTTTATTATTACGGTAACGTTGAAGTTGTCCACCCCACAATCCACCGAAATATATATAATAGTTACCATCTCCGTCATCCCATACAGCCGGATCGATGCTGTAACTTCCTTTCATCGGATTAGCTTCCGGTATAAAAGGACCATAAGGTTTATCACTCACAGCTACCCCGATACGAAATATATCATTCTGATCTTTCAATGGAAAATACATATAGTACTTACCATCTTTACAAACCACATCACAATCCCATAGTTGACGGCCCGCCCAAGGAATATCCTCTGTGGAAAGCACCACTCCATGATCTTTTATTTCACCGTTCATCACATCATCCATAGAATACACGTGATAATCTTTCATATTGAAATGATCGCCATTATCATTTTCAGCAATACCACTTTCCCAATCGTGCGAGGGATAAATATACAGTTTGCCATCAAATACATGTACGGCAGGGTCAGCCATATAATCACCGGGAACTAAATATCTTTTTTCTGTTTTCATGCTTTTTCGGTTTTTCTGTTAGAAACTTATTTTGTTTTTTCAGCCTCTTTGATAATCAGGCCGACTACCGGCTTCGGCTGATAATTGCGATCAAAAAGTAACGGATAATCCGTGCGGCCTCTCATCGGCCAGTCATTACGCCAAGAGTTCTGATCGGCTACTCCCCAAAGAGTAACCCTGGTGATGAGGTTATGATGTTTCAGGAACAGACGGAAAAAGTCATTCATTCTTTCAGTCCATGCTTTCGATACCTCTTCCGGTAATCCATCCGGATAAGGATTCATCTCTTTCTTATATTCAAAGGAAGCGGAAACTTCTGCACCTACATTGGGATTCGGTGATGGTATCACCGTCAAATCCAGTTCTGTTATCATTATCTTCACTCCTGTTCCGGCAAAGGCCAGCATACTCTTCTCAAATTCACTGATTTTCGGGTAGTCCATGCCGATGTGTCCTTGCATACCTATGGCATCAATACGGATTCCACGTTTTTTCAAATCGTTCACCATTTTCACGACGGCTTCTCTTCTCCCCGGTTGGGCCATTGAGTAGTCATTGTAGTAAAGTTCGGCATCCGGATCAGCCTCGTGTGCATATTGGAAAGCCAATGGGATATATTCTTCCCCCAGAATCTCATAAAACTTTGTCTTGCGATATGCTCCATTATCTTCAATCGCTTCATTTACTACATCCCAGCCTTTGATACGGCCTTTATAGCGTTTCACGATGGTAGTGATATGGTCTTTCATCCGTTTCTTCAGGACTTCCGGAGAAACATTATTCCCGTCCTTATCTACGCAAAACCAAGGAGCCAATTGTGAATGCCAAATCAGGCAGTGACCAATGATAGCCATTTGATTGCTCTCACCAAAACTGACAAATTCATCTGCCTGCGCAAAATTATACTTATTTTCTTTCGGATGAATGACAGAAGACTTCATGCAGTTTTCCGCCACGATGGAATTAAAATTCTTCTTTACAATTTCAACAGCTGCGACATCCTTACCGGAACTTTGATGTGTGTTCACTGACACGCCAATCAAAAACTTGTTTTTCAAAGCCTTTTTCAGCGAATTTCCATCTTTCGCAAAAACTTCTCCATAAGAAAAAGAAAACATCACTGTCAATAACAACAGAATTATTCGTTTGAGTTTCATACGTTATATTTTTGAGTAATAAACATTCTACTATCTTATCTATTCGCCTTTTTTACAGCGCGATTCTATCTCCTCATTTATATTGTCAATCACATTATCTTCCAATTCATATTTAGAAATAATGAACATAGCGATCAAAAGCAACAACGCCGGAATAACGGCTACGAGCCACAGTATTCCCTGTTCGGCAAAAGGTGATTGTGACACTTCATTTGTCTGGTCGAATCCGACAAAAGCCATAACAAGTCCCGGTACAACTCCTCCAAGAGCCATTCCCGCTTTATAGAAAATACCAGTCAAAGCATTGACTATACCCGAAATACGTTTACCATGAGTATATTCGCCATACGAAATTACTTCGGGAACCAAAGCCCACATATACCCTGTCGCAATAATGACTCCCGTCGATTTTATGAACTGCGCCACAAAGACCAACCATATCTGCGTTTTGAGTACCGGAACCACAGAAATAATATACAGCAATGCCATACCCAATATAGCGACTGAAAGGAATACATAAAACATTTGCTTTTTTCCAATGGCACGTTTAATGGCAGGTACCATCGGCATGAAAATGAATGCGGGTATCGAGCCCAAGGCCATGAAATAAGGTAACATCTCCGGTGCACGTACATTATAAATCATATAATATGAACCGGCAGAATTACCAATCGCCATCATTGCAAAAGCAGTAATGAAAAAGAACGCCAAAATACGCAAAGGTTTATTTCTACAAAATTCTACCCACAAGTCGGACACTTTTACTTTAGATGTCTCCTCCTGATCCATAACCACACGCTCCTTCGTCTGGCTAAAGCAGAACATCAATAACGCCAATCCGATAACAGCATAAATAGTCATCGTAATAAACCATGCGTTAGCAGATGCAGTAGTATTGATTTTACCATCGGGAGACAACACCTTCACCAGTATCGGAATACCGTATGCCACAGCCAAACCACCCAAATTGGCAAGAAACATACGCACTGACGTCAACACCGTGATTTCATTCGTATCGCGGGTAAGTGACGCATTCAGTGCTCCATAAGGCACATTAATCAATGTATAACACATGGATAATCCAACGTAAGTGAAATAGGCATAGAACAGTGAACCCGAAAAGCCGTTCCAAAAACAAAGAATAGCAAAACCAGTCAGCGGAATTCCTCCCCAAATAAGATATGAACGGTATTTACCTAGTTTAGGATTGTGTTTATCGACGAAAGCACCCACCAGAGGATCCCAAAGGACATCCACTATCCTGACAATAAGAAACATCACGGCTGCCACTTCCGGTTTAAGTCCATATACATTGGTATAAAAAATCAGCAGATACATACATACGGTCTGGTAAATAAGGTTTTGCGCCAAATCACCGGAACCGAATCCTATACGTTGAAGCCAAGAGAGTTTATAGAAACCTTTCGCTTCATTGGTCTTTATTGTATTCTCCATAAAATAGATAAATTGGTCATTTTCTGTTTTTCGTATTCATTTCTATCAAGATAGCTGCTGCCACTCGTTGCCCTAGCGTCTTTTTATCCAATGGATGAATATCATTCCATTCTCCTAAATCACTATTTTTAATCAGAGTAACATTTTTATTTGTATCCGCTACTTCCGCCTGCGCTTTCCGGAATTCCGCCCAGGCAGTGCGTCCTCCTTTATCTGTGGGTGAAAGGAAATCCGCCAGCTCAATGATATAGAAAGGCATATCCGACTTATTCCATCGTTGTCTCCAATCGCTAATCATAGCCGTCAACAAGTCTTTATACTCATTTCTGCGTGAGACATTCGATTCTCCCTGATACCAGATGACACCGGATACCGTATAGTTCAGCAAAGGAGCAATCATTGCATTATACAGTCCTGTGGGTTTATAATGAAAAGCCGTTTGTCCCGGAGCAGCGGGCATAGGAGCACCAAGATGATATTTCCAACTCCCCTCCAAATTGATCTCCGATTCTCCTTTTTCCGGCTGACCTTTTCCGAAAAGGATTTTATAAGGCTTTTCCTTTACAAATTGAGGACGACCGCCATAACTGAAAAGGCGTATGGTTATTGTATTTTTTCCGGCTTTCAACAATCCGGCAGGAATGGTGTAGATACGGGGAGGATACTGATAAGAGACAGTCCCCACAAATGTGCCATTTACATAGACCGAATCTGCATCTACGATGCATCCCAAACGAAGAGTCGCTTTCTCTCCCGCCTGTTGTGCAGACACCTGAAAGTCTTTACGGAACCAGTGGGAGCCATTGACGGTATTCAGTCCGTTTGTTGCCCAGCCGGAAGTAAACAAATCTGTTTCTGTCCAATTGCTATCATCATAATCGGCAGCATACCAAGGGGTAGCCTCATGCATCCCTTTATCTCCCTGAAACAACGCCACATTCCAGGCATGACTTTTCTTCCTCTCCTCTTTTTTCATCGACTCCATCAAATCGTCTGACTCATAGATACGCTTTTCATTCAAATAAAATGGAAAAGGCTTCAACCCTCCCTCACTGATCCACGCTTCTACCGGTGAACCTCCGACACTGGAATTTATGATTCCTACCGGAACCTTTGTCTTTTGATAGACATCTTTAGCGAAGAAATAGGCTAAAGCAGAGAAAGGCATCACATTTTCAGGAGTCATCGCTTGCCAGGAAATTCCCGGAATATCTGCCTGCGGAGCATGAAAATTATAGAGCAGAGGTGTTTTTATATAGCGTACCATCGGATAGTTACTGTCCGTAGATATTTCATCGCGAAAACGATCTGTAACCCGTGAAACAGGCAATTCCATATTCGACTGTCCCGAACATACCCAAACATCACCAATAAGAATATCCTTTAATTCGATATCATTAATGGCCATCGTATAAGGTCCGCCAGCTTTCAATATAGGCAAAGTCACTTTCCAGTTACCTTGTACATCAGCAACAGTCTTATATTTCTTTTTCAGGAAAGTTATATCAACGGTTTCATCAGGATCAGCCGTTCCCCAGATATTGACAGGTTCCCCACGCTGAAGTACCATTCCGTCGGAAACAAGAGTCGGAAGTTTAACCTTTGCTCCGCCCAACAAGGCGAAGCAAAGGAACACAACTACTAACCCTACCTTATAAAACCAATACTTATTCATTCTGTCTTTTCTTTTATATGTCTTTATTTCATGATAATTTAGCAAGAGAAGAAATCCATCGGGATTCCACTTTGCAAACTTAGGAAGTTTCTTCCCACTTACCCAGAAATTCTGATTCAAATCATTACTCGCTTGTTACATCATCGTTTACGTATGTTACAAAAACTTGTTGTAATGTTACATTCAAGCTGAAACCACCGATGAACAGGAGGAAAACGAAAGTTTTAGAAAGAGCGGATTACAGTAGTTATTGTTATTCATTCGATCCGCTCCAGGATGATAACAACTACTGTAACCCTCACTCTCCCCCTCTTTAATTATTATAAAATCATTTATTCCAAATCTCCGGTAAAGTCTTCGCTGACATCCTTACCAGCCAAACCATCGGCTACTCCCTTATAAGCATGTTTACGTGCATAATTAGCATCCCAAAGGTTCGGAGCGTCATTCGGTATCCAATTCACATGTTCTTTTTCATTGTCCGATACTCCCCAGATGGTAATACCATATTGTTTATCCACCGGAATATACTTCTTGTACATATCAATAACATACTGATACATTTCTGCCTGTTGTGCCAGATTTTCAGTAGTAGGCGACGAGGTGTTAACCTTAATATCCAACTCGGATACTTTAATCAACTTGCCGGTAGCACCCAGTTTCTGGAACATTTGAGCAATATTGTCTTTATTGGAATCAATAGCAATATGCATTTGTGTACCAATACCATCCACTATGGCCCCTTTGCTTTCGATGTATTCCACATATTTAATCAGACCGTCACACTTATTGAGGTTATATTCCAGATTATAATCATTGATGAATAGTTTATCATCCGGATTTCCATACTGACGGGCAAGTTTGAAAGCTTCTACTGCATAGTCTTTCGGAGTCAGGAAATAATCTTGCCAGTAGAATTCATCAGAAGCCAGATCAGTTTTGCCTTTACCAGTCTTAATGTCTGATGTTTTTCCGTCATCCATTGGTTCATTGACTACGTCCCATGCATGAACATAAGGTTTGCAATGGGTAACCATCTTTGAAATCCAGTCTTCCATAGCATCTCTGATAATCTCGGCTTTTTCTTCGTCGGTCTTCTCAATGATAGTAGGACCGGAAGCGCGAGTGACTGCACGTGTCTCCACCACTTTCTCCGACAATACGATATTATCTATATAATAATCGCCTGCACTAACTCCGAAATTGATACAGAATCGATTCATATCCTCTTTAGACACTGTAAATTCTTTCTTAAATTCTGTCCAAGTCGTACTCACATTTCCATCTACATAGCATTCACCTGCATAACTCGTTGAGTTCTGAATTTGAATTTGGAAAGTAGTTGAGACACTTGCTTTAATCATAGCAGAGAACTCATAGGTCTTGCCGACTTCCAAAGGAGTATCAAAGCCATATCCAGCCTGTGCCTTATATGCATTGCCCGCCCCTCCGTCAACAGAACTAGTCAGCTTCATCGAATATGAACTTCCATATCCTTCACCTTCTTCCGAAATCGCGGCTTTTCCACTACTCCAAGCTCCCCAAGGAGTAATAGCTTTGCTTTCAAAATCTCCGTTAGAAATCAGATTAACCACAGTAGGATCGGCATCTTTGTCTGTCACAACAATATTATCTACATAATAAGTCACATCCGGCAAATAACCAAATTCAAATGCAATCTGAAATGTAGTACTAACAAAATCATTCACTGTGATCTTCACCTGCTGCCATTGAGACGTTGTCTCAAAAGCTTCCGTCCAACTGCCACCTGTAGCATACCAGTCTTTATATGGATAATTATTTCCTAACCCAGCGAAAGTCAACCGGGCTTTACCAGCTTTATCCGAACGGACAAAAAATGAAATTTCATAATTATGCCCACTTACTGCTGAAATGTCAGGAGTATATAATTGCACAGAATGAGCAGCCGTTACAGAAGATCCTACTGTAAATTTCAATGCTTTGGAAGTAGTTGTCAGTCCTTCCCCTTCCACAATGGACATCGCATCACTTCCATTTTTACGATTCCAGCCATCAAAGGTTCCATCTTCAATGCCTGACAGATCCAACAAATTACTGCCCGCCGGTCCCGGAATAACTTCCGGTGCAATCAGACTATTCAGATAACTCGCATTCTGATTAGTGTGCCAAATCAGACAGTGTCCATAAATGCTTATACCCGCTTCTGTAGTCTTTGTAAACAATTGATCTACCTTATCAAATTTCAAATTCCCTTTAGAATCGACCATAGGACCGTGCTTCATGGCATATCCTATCGTCAGATCATTAAAGTTCTCATTCACAATGGTAGTCGTTGTCTCGTCACCAAGATATTCATCCATCCCCACTCCGATACCCAACTTAAAGTTGGGATCGGATAAATATTCTTTCAACGGCTTGTAACGGGAAATCTTTTCAGCCAACTGTAAAGGCAGTTCGGAAGAAGTAACCGCTCCATGTGTAGGGTCTTTATACCACTCCATCTTATTATCGTCACACGATGTCAATATCAGCACCGACAAGGCAACAAACGGAAGCATATTTCTGTATTTCATAATCTTTTCAATTTAAAGTCATTATTATTCTGCATCCTCTTCTTCGTCCGGGAAATCGGTATATTCCGGCTTCGTCAAAGGTACGACACGCCAGTTATCAATATAAATCTTCACGGAAGTTGCTTTGGATAGAAACTCTGTTTCTTTATCCGAGCTCGCACCTGTGATCTTATCCAATGTAATATCAGAGTTCTCAAAATAGAAACCGAAGTTGGCATAAGAAGCAGATGCACGGGTAGCGGCCACATCGGCAAAAGTGGTCCAAGCTCCGCTGGATGCTTTCGATTTGTAGAATTCACTAAACGGAACAGTTACAGTCTGCCAACCGGTTGTCTGGAAAGGAACAATCTTTCCGTCTACAAGCCACGGTACGTAATTATAACAGTCTCTCTCCCATTCTCCACCGTTGAATCCGTTCTGACCACAAATCTTCAGGAATCCGGATTCAGACCAAGGTTCGGGCACATAAATTTCAAACTGAATAGCACATTCGGCAACAGGAGTTTCAGCAGGGACACCCAGCGTCAACCAGTCAGGATCAGTGCCATTACCAGCTGTCCAAACTTCAGCACAACGATTCTTCGCTGCTGCCACCGGCAACTGTCTTTCTAATGGCAAACGACAGTAAGCACCTTGCGACACATTACCTTCACCAATCGAAGCAGATTCCAGTTCGGTTGTTTGAATCATACTTTCAGAATCGCCCCATGCCCCTTGTGCACCCACTCCGTCGAAGTTCAACAACAAGCCTTTCTTATAATTGAAATAGGCAGGAGAATAAGCACCACCATTCGAACCTTCTACGAAAATAGAACCGCCCTCTTCAGAAACTCCGGCAGGCATATCCACCATAAAATATTCACCGTCAAGATCAGAAATAATACCTTCTGTCACCACCACATTTCCGGGGAAAACGACTTTTGCTATTTCCGTCAATCCACTTCCGTAAACAATGATAGGTTCACCTATATTCGGCATACAGTTGGAGATTTTCGTTATAGACGGTGCAGCAGCACGAATCTGGAAATCATAAACGTATTCACCGCCATCTTTTACCAAACGAATTGTATTACGTACATTCTCGTCAGCTTCTGTAGTCGGAACTTTACTGTTCACACTAACCAAAAAAGATTTATTCGAAACAAAAACCGGATTAAAATAACAGTTATATCCATTAATATACACTTTCTTCAATCCGTTGAATCCTTCACCTTCAATTCGAATCAGTTGTCCCAAACGGGCAAAATCAACCAAACGGTCAGGAACATTCGACTTCGCGTCTTCCAGATAGATCCCTGTTATGTTCATCACAGAACTTCCGCCATTATCGTCATCGTCGTCACACGAAACAAATGAACAAGAGCAGATGAGCAGACTCACCAATAAGCCAAATGCTTTCATACTATTTTTATATATCAAGCTTTTCATTCGTATTCTCGTTTTTAGTTAAACAAATCGGTTATTCTGTCTTCCTTAAATGCATAAGGCATAGGATCCGCTTTCAACAAAGGATTTTGCACAGTCTCCGATTCCGGATAAGGAAGAAGGAATATACTGGAATCGACGTCACCTATGGCACGCTTCGTTTCATCCGAATCCTCGTCTCTCTTCAAAGTCTGTGTATCCGCATCCCATACTACAGGAATAGCAGTACCCCTATCCTGTCCGGTGATATAATTGAGTACTTCCTGTTGTTTATAATAAGCTCTACGTACCAAGTCATACCAATACTGTCCTTCCAGACAAAGTTCCAGTCTACGCTCACGACGAATATCTTCGTAAGTAATCGAATTTTGGGGTTCCAAACCGGCACGCTTGCGCACTTTGTTAAAGTATTCCATTGCATCGGCATCATCTGTTGAAGGATTATTTCCCAATATAGCTTCTGCATAAATCAGATATACTTCTGCCAGACGCAACATGTAAGTATTGATAGGAGTACTTCCGGAAGTGATCTTCGCATTATCTTTGCTAGAACCACAAACATATTTCTTACAATAAATTCCGGAAACAGTACCCGATGCTTTCTTCTCACAAGTATATCCTCCGTTTGCTTTCTGTATTTCAGGATAATGATCGCCATAAGCCATCCAAGTCGGCTGACGCCGTTTATCTCCTTTTTCATACTCCCAAATCACGTCCGGTTGTGCAAAAACATAACCGCCCCATGCACGGTCATTACCGGTAATAGCCGACTCACAAGCAAAATAGTCCTGTATCGTATTACATTCCCCATACGTACCATTACTAACCCATTGTAAAGCAAACAGTGTTTCCGAGTTGTTATTTTTATCAATCATAAACAAATCGGCATAATCAGTCATCAGTTCAAAATTTCTGTTTTCTATCACTTTTAAAGCCGCTTTCTTTGCCAAATCCAGATAGTCCTGATTACGGGTCGCACTATTAGGGTTACTACTATAACCGGCATACGTCAGATAAACACGCGACAACATGCCAAAGGCACTGTATTTATTGACACGTCCGGCAGCAGAAGAAACCTCCGGCAAATATTTTGCCGCAAATTCCAAGTCACGCATCGCAAATTCATAGACATCACTTACCGGGCTAGTATTGACAATTGGATTAGCCACCAGTTCATCCGTATCCTCATTTATAATAACATTTCCCCATAACATCGCCAGATAGGAATAAGCAACTCCACGCATGAACCGTGCTTCAGCAATATATGGGTTCTTCACTTCTTCGCTATTGGATGAGTTACCTTTGATCCCGTTAATAATCTTATTAGTTTGCTGTACTATATTGTATAATGAGCCCCAAGCCGAAACTAACGGCCCCGTCAATCCGGTTTCGGTCAAATCGGCAAAAGGATAGATATAATTAGAGGTTGTCGCACAAAGGTTGAATCCGCGTCCATCACCCAGTCCATAATAGAACTTATCGTTAAAGTCGAACCACACCTTATTGTACAAAGGAGCTGTTGCTGCCCGGAAATCATCTTCCGTTTGATAAAAGTTATCTCCTGCGATATTGGAGTTATCTTCAGAATCGAGGAAGTCACTGCATCCTGCAAACGCCAAAGCTACAGCCAACATGAAAGAGTATATATATTTACTTGTTTTCATATTTAGTCACTTTAAATGATTAAAAGGTTAAATTCAGACCGAATGTATAAATTCGCGGAGAAGGATAACGATAGTTATCAAAGCCTGTAAGCAAAGCGTCCTGATTGGCAGAACCTATTTCCGGGTCCATCCCTTTGTATTTTGTGAATGTATATACATTCTGCAGGTTACAATAAAGTTTCAGATTCTGAATACCAATCGGTGCCAACCATTTACGCGGGAACGTATAGCCGAAAGAGATAGACTGAATACGCAGGAAAGAACCATCTTCCACAAAGCGGTCACTGAAACGATAATTGGAATCATCTGTCCCTTTGGCAATAGCCATACGGCAAGCATAAGGGTCACCGCCTACAATCTGTATATTCCGATAATCATCCGGACCATTCGGATCAATCAAAGCCAGTTGTGCATAATCCAACGCCGATTTCAGGATATTATTATTGCCCCGTGGATTTTCAAGTTCACGACGCCCCCAGTTTACAACTTCATTTCCCACCGATCCGGTCAGGTTAATGCTCAAGTCGAAGCCTTTATAAGAGAAAGAGTTACCGAAGCCGAAAGTAAAGTCCGGTTCAGGATTACCGATATAAGTACGGTCCTGTTCATTGATAACACCGTCTTTGTTTACATCTTCAAAAATATAATCACCAATCCAGATACTATTCTTGGAAATCGACATACCTTCAGGCAATGCTACCGGCTTAATTGCTCCGGAAGCATCTTTATAGTAAAAGTCAGTAGCCTTTTCAAAGCGGCCAATCACTTTATAACCATAAAACTGTCCGATAGGGTTTCCTACTGATGTACGTGTCAGTACGGTTATTGTTTCGCCTGTCTGATTACTCTTATCTATCAGGCTGGTTGCCGTATCCAGCGATTTTACTTTATTACGGTTCATAGAGAATACCACGTTACTTCTCCATTGAAATCCGCCTTTATCAATATTCACTGTATTTAAAGTCAACTCAAGTCCTTTATTCTCCAAAGAACCCACATTCTTCCAGGGTGCGGAAGTAGAGCCCTGACCTGAAGTTCCCACGTAAGCAGGAAGAGGCACTTGCAACAACAAATCATTTGTTTTCTTATAATAAATATCGGCTATCAATTCAATCCTGTTCTGGAAAAGATTAATATCAAGTCCCAGATTACTTGAATAAGTAGACTCCCATTTCAATTCGGGATTCGGAGTATTGCCAGCCAGCAATCCTGTTCCCCAAACGGTAGCAACAGATGAATAAATGGCTTTATATGCATTATTAGGCACATTCTGATTACCTACAACACCCCATCCTAAACGCAATTTCAGATTATTAATAATATTGTTGTCTTTCAAAAAAGATTCATTGGAAACCTTCCAAGCCAAAGCAGCCGACGGGAACCATCCCCAACGATTATCTTTGTAGAATTTGGAAGAACCGTCGCGACGAAGAGTAAATGTCAACAGATATTTGTCATCGTATGAATAGAACAGACGGCCGAAATAAGATAAAATCGAACTTTCTCCACTATTACCATTATTCTTGGCTGTTGCGGCATCTCCCAATGTCAGGTCGGTTGCAGCATTGGACAAATATCCCATACGGCTTCCCATCAGATATTCCCATTTGCTCTCCTGCATTTCCTGGCCAATCATTGCATTCACATTGTGCACTCCAAAAGTTTTCATGTAATTCACGATATTTCTCCAACTCCAGAACTTATTATATGATTTGGAGAAAGTCCCCTGACGGTCCGTATTTTCAATCGCACCAAAAGTATATGAGGGATCAAATTTATAAGTATTAGTTACCCCATAATCGAAAGACAATTCCGTTTTAAACGTCAGTCCGTCAATGATAGTAGCTTCAGCATAGGTGTTTGCCCGAATACCCATTTTCTCGTTGCGGTTATCCTTAATCATGGCAAGACCCACCGGATTCGTTTGTACCCATTCGTCCGTATCCGGTCCGTCAAATGTGCCTTCAGCATTACGAACAGCCACACTCGGACTCTGCAATAAAGCAGTTCTAATCAACGACTCGTCAGATACAGTCAATTTCTGACGGGAATTACTAAACGCAAAGTTAATACCCATTTTTAAATAGCTCTTCACCTGGGCATCAAAACTACCTCGTAAGTTCAGACGCCTGAACCCTGAACCAACAGCAATACCATCCTGATTGAGGTAACCTGCTCCCAATGCATAGTTACTTTTATCAGTACCTCCGGTCACAGAAAGATTATGACTGGTCATCATAGCTTTAGAGAACATCTCATCCTGCCAGTCTGTACCCTCACCTAGTAAATCCGGACGAACAAAGTTATTATCCTTGTTCACTATTCCCCAATCATTTCCCGAATAGTCTTTTCCTGAACGAACATTCTTATGCTCCGCATATTCACGCAGATTCAGCATATCCAGTTTTTTAGGCATTTCCTGCCATCCTATATATCCGTCATAAGTTATTTGCGCCTCACCCTTCTGTCCACGTTTGGTAGTAATCATAATCACACCGTTTGCAGCTCGCGCACCATAAATAGCAGTGGCGGAAGCATCCTTTAATACGTCCATAGAGACGATGTCCGAAGGATTGATAGATGCCAGTGCATTATCACTTCCCGAACCTGTGGAACCGTCGATGATAACACCGTCAATGACAAAGATAGGTTCATTGGAGGCATTCAAAGAGTTGATACCACGAATACGGATGGAAGAACTACCACCGGGCATACCGCTATTAGCCTGTACCTGCACACCAGCAGCACGTCCTTGCAGTACCTGGTCAACGGAAGTCACTACAGATTTCTTAATGGCTTCATCGTTGACCGATACAACAGAACCGGTCAGGTCACTACGTTTCATCTGACCATATCCAACTACAACTACTTCGTCTAATACTTTTGCATCTTCTTTGAGGGTAATATCAAACTGCTTTTTCCCGGCTACAGGAATCGTTTGTGTCTGATATCCGATAAAAGAAATCTTCAAGCTACCTTTGGCTGATACATTCAACTTAAAATTACCATCCAAATCGGTAACTATACCATTGGTAGTGCCAGCTTCTACTACACTGGCTCCGATAATCGGTTCGCCCGATGCATCTTTGACCATCCCCGTCACGGAAACAGTCTGTGCCAATACCCATACAGGGAAGAGGCAGAAAAGAATGATAAGACCTAACGGTCGAAAATAATGATTTGTGCTTTCCATAAAATCATTTTTTTAATTAATAATGATAGTGGTTAATCCAAGTTATAGGTTTTTCTCTTCTTATTTATAATAAGGAATAGAGTAAGGAATTCATGTTTCCATAAGCAGTTATTATTTTAAGGTGTCCGACAATTCATTTTTTTTGTTAATGCAAATTTATGGATAATATATCAAGCATAGGTGGAGATTTTGTTTCAAGCAATTGACAGGCGGTTACATACACTTGCATGTACGTTACAAGCTATTGCACACCCGTTACATACCCCTCCCAGAAGCATCCCTAAAGGGTTTGCACGTAACATCAGTAAAAGGAAAAGTAACAAAGCTAATGCTATTTTAATTTAATATAGTATCTTTGTCTATATAAAAAGCACCAATAAACCCTGCTTATATTAATGAGTATGAAAGCACAAATCCTATTCCTTTTTTCCATATACTGTTTCCTGATAGGAAGCACTCCTGTTATGAAAGCACAGACCGGCAAATTCTATTCAACAGACAAAGAACTTTCCAACAGTCTGATCAATGCCGTATATCAGGACCGGAAAGGATTTATCTGGATAGCTACCGAAAACGGACTTAATAAATTCGACGGGACACGTTTCTCGATCTATCGACATAATGCTACGGATAGCACCAGTTTGAAAAACAACTATGTACGGACATTATTCGAAGACAGTCGCGGTAATTTCTGGATCGGATGCATCAATGGCTTACAGCGATATGACCGCGCCACAGACAACTTTCACGAATTATTCATCTCTCGGAAAGACGGACGAAAGAATCCTCATATCACTTCCATTATTGAACGCCGGAACGGAGATCTTTGGATAGCAACTTCCGGACAAGGCGCCATATCCCTAAAAAAGAACAGCAATCCCGCCTCCTTCCATATCGAAACCGAACTGACAGACCGGATAGGTAGTAACTACCTGAATGTCATTTTCGAAGATTCCCGGCAAAATTTATGGATTGCTACAGAAGAAAAAGGACTTTACCGTTATTCTCCGGAAAATAAAGAGCTTAAAAGCTATAAAGCACCTTATCATATAGCAGGTGATGACGTTTCTGCCATTTGTGAGGATGCACACGGACAAATTTTCGTAGGAACCTTGACAAAAGGTCTTTTCAGACTATCATCCCGGCAGGAAGGAAACTTCGAACCTGTCCTCTACCAAAACCGGATGAATTTGAATATCCGGACTCTCATCATTGATACCCGTGGAAAACTTATCATAGGAACAGACGGTGAAGGAGTAAAAGAATATCAGCCTCAACAAGATATTATTGTGGACAGTGAGATTAATGCGGATCCCTTTGACTTCTCCAAATCCAAGGTTCACTCGTTAATCGAAGATAAAGATCACAATTTATGGCTGGGCATTTTTCAGAAAGGTTTGATACTAGTGCCCGGCATTTCAAATAAGTTCGACTACTACGGCTACAAATCAATACACAACAACACCATTGGTTCCAGCTGTGTTATGGCTATTCATACAGATGAACAAGCTACAATCTGGATAGGTACGGATAACGACGGATTATATGCCATAAACGATCAGGGAAAACAATTACGCCATTACACCCATCAGGCAGGTAATCCCCAATCTGTCCCCGGCACTATCCTATGTCTCTATGAAGATTCCAATCAGGAACTTTGGCTAGGATCTTACTTCGATGGTCTGGCACGGATGAACAAACAAACCGGAACATGTCAAGATGCCACCTCGCTTTTACAAGGAAATCTTAACGCAGGCAAGCCCAAAGTTTCCTGCATCATTGAAGACAAAAACAAGAATCTCTGGGTGGGTACTTATGGTTCGGGCTTATACAAAATCAATTTACCAACTCAACATGTCACCTATTACGAATCTACCCGCAACGAAAACGATGACTGGAGCATCAACCGACTTCCAAACGATTGGATCAGCTACCTACTGGAAGATAGAGAGGGAATGATATGGATCGGCACTTATAAAGGTCTGGCCGTACTCAATCCTCAAACGGACAATTTTATCAATTATAAAAAGCAAAACAATCTCCTCCCCGGGTATGTCGTTTACAGTTTATTGGAAAGTAGTAATGGAGAGATCTGGGCTGGTACTTCCGAAGGATTGGTCTGCCTGAATAAAGACAGACTAACACCTGTACTTTTCACTACTGCCGATGGACTCCCCAGTGATATTATTTGCGGCCTGGCTGAAGACGAGAAAAAAAATATATGGATCAGTACCCATCAGGGAATCTCCAAACTGAATCCTCCGGAAAAGAAGTTTATCAACTATTATGCAGGCGACGGTCTGCAAGGAAATGAGTTTACGCGCACTGCTGTATTTAAAGATAAACGCGGCAAGATATTTTTTGGAGGTACCAATGGAGTAACAGCTTTCTACCCCCAGGATATCACCGAAATCAAAAAAGAAATGAATGTATTGATTACCGGCTTTCACGTTGCTAACCGCCCTGTGAAAAAAGGGGATAAATCCGGCAACAATGTCATCACTGATACTGCTGTCATGGATACCGAGCAATTTACACTGGCATATAATGAAAATACATTCAGCATTGATTTTTCTGTTTTGGAATTCAGCAATCCCGACCGGATTAGTTATCAATATAAGATAAAAGAATTAGGCGATGAATGGATCAGTACGCAACCGGGAACAAACCGGGTGACTTATAGCAGTCTGAAACCGGGGAAATACACTTTCTCCGTACAGGCACGCGACCATAATAATTTCTCTAATATCCGCACAGTTACTATTGCCATCACTCCACCCTGGTACCAGACCTGGTGGGCAAAAGTAATCTGGGGATGTCTCGGAGCATTACTAATCTATGCTCTTACCATGTATATTCTGTCACGTATCCGCCACCGGCAAGAAGTGATGCGACAAAAACACATGGAACAGATTAACGAAGCCAAATTACAATTCTTCATTAATATCTCACATGAAATACGTACCCCGATGACTTTTATCATCAGCCCGTTAGAGAAACTGTTAGCCGAACATTCCGAGAAACAACCGGTTTATCTCATGATTTACCGGAATGCCCAACGTATTCTACGTCTGATCAATCAACTGATGGACATACGAAAACTGGACAAAGGACAAATGCATCTGAAATTCCGGGAAACAGACATCGTAGGATTTATCAATGACTTGATGCAAACATTCAATTATCAAGCGCAAAAAAAGAACATCACATTTACTTTCGAAAAAGAACTGGAAGGTGCTGATTCTCTGAAAGTATGGATTGATCTAAATAACTTTGACAAAGTATTGATGAATGTCCTTTCCAATGCTTTCAAATATACACATGAGGGAGGAAATATCGAAGTGTTATTGAAAACCGGTCACAACGATGCCTACCGGGGTGCTTTGAAAGATTATTTCGAGATAGATATCACCGATAACGGAATCGGTATTGACAAAAACAAAATAGAACAAATATTCGAACGTTTCTATCAGATTGACAACGACATGACACAATCTAATTTCGGTACAGGAATCGGACTGCATCTTTCACGGTCGTTAGTGGAACTGCACCACGGCATCATCAAAGCAGAAAACCGCGAAGACGGACAAGGAACCCGTTTCATCATCCGCCTGCCGTTAGGTAGTAATCACTTGAAAGCAGAAGAACTGGAAAATCCTGAAGAAACCGGAAGCGAACCAACAATCTCCCAACTTCCCAAAGATTCGATCTATGAAACGGAAGAAGAAAACAAAACTAACGAGTACAGGAAACCCAAAGCAAAAACACGTTATCGCGTCTTAATCGTAGAAGATGATGAAGAAATACGCCGCTACATACGTAGCGAACTGGATAGTGATTTCCGTATCTATGAATGTACAAATGGACGGGAAGGACTGGAAACCATTTTGAAGGAGAAACCCGATCTCGTCATCAGTGATGTTATGATGCCCGAAATGGATGGGATCACTCTCTGCCGGAAAATAAAACAGAATATCAATATCAATCATATACCGATTATATTATTAACCGCCAAATCGAAAGCCGAAGACCAAATCGAAGGGCTTGAAATTGGAGCAGATGCTTATATCGTAAAACCATTCAACACTGAATTATTACGAACTACTATCAGTAATCTGATAGCCAATCGGGAAAGACTGCGCGGCAAACTGGTAGGTGAACAACAAGTAGAAGAAAAAATAACAAAGATAGAAATGAAGTCCAATGATGAGATCTTGATGAGTAAAGTAATGAAAACCATCAATGACCATCTTGCCGACCCTACCCTTAATGTAGAGATGCTGGCAGCCAACGTTGGAATGAGCCGCGTACATATGCACCGCAAATTAAAGGAGTTGACTAATCAGTCAGCACGAGATTTCATTCGTTCTATCAGACTGAAACAAGCTGCCAATCTGCTACGTGAGAAGAATCTAAGCGTTTCGGAAGTTGCATACGCTACAGGCTTCTCCAACCTCTCTCATTTTTCCAATACATTCAGAGACTTTTACGGAATTTCACCGAGTGAATATAAAGAACAACAGATGTAACAAACAGAATTAGACTTGTTACAAACAAGAATCTAAATTAGAAAGAAAGCCGTTATTGATATGACAAATAATGACTAAAGCTACTTATACATAATCAATGCAGACTGTCCGGGAATAATTACTTCCGGTCCGATCTGCGTACCTAATCCACGCACATCTATCACACCATCTTTGCATACCACTGTATATTTACCAACAGGCACTTCCAAACGCGCAGGAGTCATACGGGAATTAAAAGCCACGATAATATCTTCCCAACTATCTCCGTTCGCATGATCCTTCAGGCGGAATGCAATCAGGTTTTGTCCTTCCACCGGAAGAAACTCCAGATGTTTCCGAACCCTTTCCGCATCTCCCATACGGAAAGCGGGATGGGACTTACGCAGATCTATGAGTCGCTTATAATACATGAAAACATCTCCGTTCGTCGTTTTACGTCGCCAATCGATAGCATTGACTGCATCCGGACTCTTATAACTATTATCCACCCCTTGTTTATCGCGCATCACTTCTTCTCCCGCATAGATAAAAGGAATACCTTGCGAAGTGAAGACTACCGTCTGCGCAAGCTTATCAAGCCGGACCAGTTGCTCGGGAGTAGCTCCCGGCATACTTGCTTTCAAGCGATCAACAAGACACAAACCGTCATGGCAGGAAACGTAGCTAATCATCTGGGTAGGCTGCTCCGCCCACGGTTTCTGACTGTAATTAACAGAATCACACCGTACTTGCGGATGCTCAATAGCACCCACAATACCGAATTTAACACTCATTTCTGCTCCCGGAACTCCGGCGAGGAAAGCCCCTTTCTCCTTTTTCCACACAGGTCCGCAAAGCCCATCACGCAATTCATCCGAGAATACGGCAATTCCCGGCATGTGGGAAACATTCCCTTTCATTGCCAACGAATCTGCCGGATATTGGGGAGTGTCGGCTGCCCAACCTTCTCCATAAATACAAATGGTAGGATCAACCTTGTTCACCGCTTTCCGGATCTCATTCATGGTTTCAATATCATGCACTCCCATCAAGTCAAAACGGAAACCGTCAATATGATATTCTTTTATCCAATAAAGAACGGACTCTATCATAAACTTGCGCATCATAGGGCGTTCACTTGCCGTCTCATTACCGCATCCGGAACCATTTGCCAATGTCCCGTCTTCTTTCTGACGATAAAAATAACCGGGAACAGTACGTTCAAAATTACTTTCAACGGTATTAAAAGTATGATTATAAACCATATCCATTATCACACGGATACCAGCTCTATGCAGTGCTTGTACCATTTGTTTGAACTCTTTCACACGAGTGGCAGGTTGATAAGGATCAGTTGAATAAGAGCCATCCGGCACATTATAATTCGCCGGATCATATCCCCAGTTATAGTGGTTTTCTTCCAGTTTTGTTTCGTCGATAGAAGCATAATCAGAGGAAGGAAGAAGATGTACATGTGTCACTCCCAGTTCTATCAAGTGATCGATACCGGTCAATAACTTATCTGAATTCATGGTCCCGTGTTCAGTCAATGCGAGGTATTTACCTTTATTCTTAATTCCCGAAGTAGAATCAACCGAGAAGTCACGATGATGCATTTCATAGATAATCATATCAGCAGGAGATTTCAGAGAAGGACGCCTGTCACTCTCCCATCCCTCGGGATTTGTAGTCTTCCAGTCAATAATGGCAGCACGTTTCCCATTCACTCCGACAGCATGGGCATTGATTCCCGGCGTGTCTCCCTGCCATTTATCATTGTTTTTTACATTGAAGGCATAGAATTTACCAAGTAGGTTCTTATCTACTGAAGTTGTCCAGGTTCCATCTTCTGTGGGCTCCATCTTTACTGTTTCATAAGCATGTCCGCCTTCACCGGCATCATATAGCATCAGGCGTACTTCTTCTGCAGTTGGTGACCAAAGATAAAATTTGGTTGCCAACGGCGTATATTCCATTTCCGTAAGACTTCCCGTACGAACCGGATACAGCTCAAAAGAAGCATATTCCTTTTTCGCAGGGGAGCAGCTCATTACTGTTGTCACTGTAGTCACCCCTAATATTGCTAAATAATTACCTCCCATCTTCATTTAAACCTCCCCTAGATATTTCCTTTATATCTATCCCTATAATCAGTCGCTTTACTTCACCTTATCCGGATTCTTCGCTATAAAATCCTTCCAGCTATTATAACCTTTTTCCATTGTCGGCCGCCCCATTTGCAGGAAATGACAATAGGCTGCTGCCAATCCGTCTGTTGCATCCATAAAAGTAGGCATATCCTCTTTGGGAAAGCGCAACATCCGCTGCAACATATCCGCTACCTGTTCTTTGGATGCCTGCCCGTTTCCGGTGATAGCCATCTTTATCTTCAAAGGAGCATATTCCGTAATCGGAATATCCCGACTCAACGCCACTGCCATCGCTACCCCCTGTGCACGGCCCAACTTCAACATCGATTGTACATTTTTACCGAAGAAAGGCGCTTCAATAGCCAGCTCATCAGGCAGATAACTTTCAATAATGCTCAATACCCGTTCATGGATATGGCGAAGTTTCAGATAGTGGTTGGCAAATTTACGCAAGTCGATAATCCCCATCGCAATCATTTCGGGCTTGGTTCCTTTCACTCTTAGAACACCGTATCCCATGATTGTCGTACCGGGGTCAATCCCCAGGATTATCTTTTCTTTTACCGGTTGAATCACTCTATCACCTCCATCAAGGTCGGAAACCCGATCACTTTATCTTTAAATATTTTTGCCAGTTCGTCATTTAGCCGCACTCCCTGTTCCAGATGCCAGCGATGTAGTAATCCACTGCTTTCCACCTCCCATTGCAAAGAATACGCACTTCCTTCTTCCCGATGACTTAATATCCTGCAAATGCGCGGTGCCTTCAACGTACCGTGTTTCTGTACTTCAGGAATATAACTCTCTTTTATCCAAATCATGAAATTGTCGTGAACGTCATCGTCCACTTGAAAAGTTGTATTATAAATCAGCATATCTTAATTTCATACTATTATTTACCGCAAACATAGCAATTATTTCAGAATAATGCATTATATTTGCGGCAACAAAAAAGATTCGTTTACAAACGTTATCATATAAGATAGAAAAGGGGCGTTAGCTCATCTGGCTAGAGCGCGACACTGGCAGTGTCGAGGTGATCGGTTCGAGTCCGATACGCTCCACTTTTTAAAAGAGCAATTTCCAAAAGAGTTGCTCTTTTTTGATAGCCTTCTTGAAGTAATTATATTGTACGAATCAGAACCAAGTTATTTGATAATTATGGAGCGCAAACTTATCATTCGTAATTTTGGAGCTATCGCTTCAGCAGATATTGCATTGAAAGACTTCAATATCTTCATAGGTGAACAAGGAGCCGGAAAGAGCACAGTGGCCAAACTAATTACTATCTTCGAGAATAGTAGGGATAAAGTTTTGAAGGTTGATTCCGACTATTTAATGACTAAGTTCTCCGAGTACAATATTATTTCGTATTTTAATCCGGACAGCTATATTAGTTATTCTTCAGAACAAGGAGATATCACCTACGAAGATGGTTCCTTCAATTTCACTTTTTCGTACCATTCGACAAGCCATAATTTATACATTCCGGCAGAACGCTTCTTCATTAGTACATTCTCCCGCTCCATAGCTACTTTGGTGTTGTCCAAAGCACCTATACCAGTCACATTGTTGGAATTTGCCTCTTTCTATGAAAAAGCAAAGAACCTATTCGTAAATTATCAAGTTCCTATTTTCAATATAATATTCCAAGTCCGTGAGGCTAGTGAGAATCTAGTTTTAAGCAATTATGATAAAATCATTCCATTCAAAGACGCATCGTCGGGTATTCAATCCGTCGTACCCTTACTCATGGTTATTGATTACATCACCAAGGAGCAATCGGACACTCACTTCGTAATAGAAGAACCGGAACTTAATCTCTTTCCTGAAACTCAAATTGCTTTGCTCCAACACATAGTAAAAGAATGTCATCAGCTGACAATAACAACTCATAGCCCATATCTACTGTCGGCTTTAAACAATATGCTAGAAGCCGGTAACGTATCTAAGTTACACCCGGAAAAAGAAGAAGAGATTGCAGCACTCATGCCTAAAAGCAGTTGGGTTGACTTTAATAAAATTACTGCCTATAAGATAGAAAAAGGACATATCATTTCTATCTTAGATAAAGAATATAACATCATTGTCGCCGACCAAATAGACTCTACTTCAGATGAACAGGGAAGGATTTTTTCTTCATTATTAGATTTAGAATAATATGGCAATATTCAAACAAGCCTGCACATGGGAAGTAACAGATAAGTTGCTGGTAGTAAAAGAAAATAAATGCAAATGCGTTTTCTCAAATCCCAATCAGCATCTACTCACAAAAATAAAGGTTGATGGTTGCCAAATTACTGATGGCATCAGATGTGACTACCTGATACTCGACCATTGTCACAACGAATATTTTGTTGAATTAAAGGGGAAAGATCTGCCTCATGCTGTTGAACAACTGGAAGCCAGTATCCAGCAATTATCAGCCCCCAACCATACAATTAAAAAAAAGGCTATTATTGTATCAAGCCGTAATCCCTCCAATGACACTTCGGTACAAAGAGCTAAAGCTATGTTCAAGAAAAAATATGGAGTAGAGCTTATACCCAAGAATATACAAATAGAAATTACAATCAAATAATATCCCGACAAATCAGACTTCCTTTTTTTTGCATAAATAGCAAAAAAAGGACCTTTATTCAAGGTCCTTTTTAATCACTTCGTCCATTTCTTTTATACGTTTCTCACGATCTTTAATGGGACCGTCTTTCTTGTCATTCTTAAATACGTCATCGGCACGGTCGGCAACCTCGCCACTCCATTCCTCAAACTGGTCCTTAGCCGGACGACCATTCGGCTCGATATTTTCCTCGGCTATCGAATCATGCCTGTTAATCATATCATCCATAAGTTTTCGTTTTAAAAGTTTATGGCTATAAGACAATACAAACGAAGAAAAGTTTTCTATTTTAATGATTTTTGAAGAAATCAGCCATGTTATTATACTATCAAAGAAACACTCCAGCCCAATCTGTGTCATTCATCCAGATACCTATATAAATTGCAGTTGCCGGCAACGTCCAGTACATTCAGTTCTTTCAAGCGTTTTTCCACTTTCTTTTGTGAAACCAGCCCGAAATTCCGTAACATATCACGCAACTTCCTAAACCCATATTGAGAAGTGATTTGTAGCAGTTCCCGAAGTGTTTTTATATCAGCTTCAGAAATGATCCGCTGCGACCGAATATCGAATTTCAATTCTGTGATAGGAGTATCAAGTAAAGCCTTTGCCGCTTTTATATCTTCGGGAATAAAAATTTCCGGATTCGTTTCTTCCGCCTCTCTCATGAACATATCATTATCAAAGCCATTTTGGCGGGATTTCATTTCATACGCCCGTACTGTTGCTCTAAGGCGGATATTTTCTTCCTTATACGTCCTAAGGAATCCCGCTTGAGATTTTATTTCCTGTACAAGTCCCTCAAATGCTTTCTGCGCTTGACGATATTTCATGCGTTTCCGGACACTAAAATCCTTAATATTTCCTTGTAAGACGGTATAAAGAAATAGTTGCCGTCTTTCATCATTCCTTATCATTCCGGCAAGCTCCTTTATTATTAACCGGATCAATGGGGTCAACTCTTTCAGTGATTGAAGTAGAAAAAATTCCTCTTCATTTTCCTTCATCTTCTCATCCATCCGGCGTTTGTGTTCTTCTTCGGAAAGACTGAACCGGATATTTCGTTCAAGACAATCCGTCAGACTGTTTTCATCAAGCATTAGATAATCGCCGACTTCTGAATAAATAATCTCTTGCCTTTTACACCAAGTAATAATACGTCTGGTAGATACCTGATACTTGGTTGCCGCTTCTTCAATACCAATCCATTGTTTTGTTGTCATACCTCGTTTTATTTTTAGATGTATGCGTCGCAACCAGATATAAAAAAAGGTGCGAACGATACATGTATTTCCTAGTAGAGGTAGTCGCATACCCATAGATGAAAAATACAGTATGCCCGCACCAGAACTTATATATCGATAGGGATATAAGCTTGGCACGGACATTTGATTTATCATCTATTCGAAAATGCGACTTTCCTACTAATAAATTAAATGTCCTATAAATACAAGTCCGGCTGTCAAAGGTCCGGTCCTTGATTGCAAATATACTTCTTTTTTCTGAAAAGAAAGATAATAAATGACAAGCTTTTTAGTTACAATAGAATTTTATATAAGACAAATAAGTAAACAACTACACGGGAGAATAGTGACAGCATTATTGCCGTCACAGTGCTGTCACCATGCTGCTGTCACGCCATTAACTTTTCATAATCAAACAGTTAAGCTACAATCTGTGACAGATGACAGCAAATTTATTTTTTTTATTTATTGGAGAGAGTATAAGTTCAACTTATAAATGCAATATTTCTTTTTTATTAATCGGACTTTAGATGCAAAGTTGCTTATTTATTCCGATAGAGTTGCGGACGGAAAGGAACATAAAGAGTGTAATTACTATCCGCCGGCTTTCCTCCCACCAATGCAGGTGACCATTTCGGCATTCCTTTGACAATGCGGAGAGCCTCCTCTGCAAATTCCGGATGAGTGGAACGTAGAATATGAGGACGAAGGATAACCCCTTCTTTATCAATAGTAAACTCACATAAAGCATAACCCGAAACATTCTTCTCCAAAAGCCCTGACGGATAAACCATTTCACTGGCAATATATTCTTCCGGAGTCATCGCAGAGAAATGAGCAGGTTCCTCCACCTGTCTTCCGGAAAGTGTCTTTGAACGGGGACCCACCGGATAAATTCCGATATACATCGGCCGCTTATAAGCATCCGGCTCTTCCTTGGTGCGCTGTTGCAATGCTTTTAATAAAGCAGCGGCCTCCACCGCCAATGTCTGTTCCGAAATATTCTCCCCCCGGGATAACATATAAGCCGACTGACAAACCAACACGAGACGTTCCATCAACGTTCCCTTTTCCGGCGACCATTTACGTCCCATCTGCTCTTTACCTTTGGCATCCGTAGAAGAGAAAAAATAAACAATTCCATCCAAACCAGCCGTAGAACCGTCCAAATCCTGTACCTGTTCTGTCACCAAACGAAAGATAGCCCCTAAAGACTGATATAGGGAAGCACTAATGACAACCGATTTAGTATCCACCGTCACCGTCCCCTTCTCTGCCTGCCAATAAGTACGCGATAATGTGTTCGAAACCAGGGTATAACGTCCATTCCTCTTCTCTACCGACATTGCATACTCCGGCGAAAAGGAAGGGATAGCTGCAAAACGCGCATAAGGCTGTTTCTGGAAGCCCGTATTAAGTAAAGAAAACACACTACGATAATATTCGCCTAACTCGCCTGTATAAGTGGAAAAAGGTTTCACCGGCTCCAAATAGTCAATCTGGGCCGCAAGGCGAAAAGAAAAGGTTAAAAGCAGAAGACAGAAAACAATCTTTTTCATAAGTTGCCGGATTTTCGGTACATATCGGCAACAAAGATACAAATTATTTCGATGGTTCGTGATAAAATTATATCTTTGCACGGTTTTTACTAAGAAACTGAATAACAATACATCAAAAATATGATAGCTAAGATTGAACAACTTCTGAAAGAGGTGGAAGCCTTACACGCCTCCAATGCCGAAGAACTCGAAGCTCTCCGCATCAAATACCTAAGTAAGAAGGGAGCCATTAACGACTTAATGGCAGATTTCCGTAATGTAGCTGCCGAACAGAAAAAAGAAGTCGGCATGAGACTGAATGAACTGAAAACAAAAGCGCAGGACAAAATCAACGCGCTGAAAGAAATGTTTGAAAGTCAGGACAACGATTGTGACGGACTGGATTTGACGCGTTCGGCTTATCCTGTAGAACTCGGTACACGCCACCCGCTCACCATTGTAAAGAACGAAATCATTGATATCTTTGCCCGTCTGGGATTCAGCATTGCCGAAGGTCCGGAAATTGAAGATGACTGGCACGTGTTCTCGGCACTGAACTTTGCCGAAGACCATCCGGCACGCGATATGCAGGACACTTTCTTTATCGAAGCTCACCCGGACGTAGTATTGCGTACACATACTTCTTCTGTACAGACTCGTGTGATGGAAACTTCACAGCCTCCTATCCGCATCATCTGTCCGGGACGTGTATATCGTAACGAAGCTATCAGCTATCGCGCACACTGTTTCTTCCATCAGGTAGAAGCGCTGTATGTAGATAAAAACGTATCATTCACCGACTTGAAGCAGGTATTGCTGCTCTTCGCCAAAGAAATGTTCGGTGCTGATACAAAGATCCGTCTGCGTCCGTCTTACTTCCCGTTTACCGAACCAAGTGCGGAAATGGATATCAGCTGTAATATCTGCGGCGGTAAAGGATGTCCGTTCTGTAAACACACCGGCTGGGTAGAAATCCTCGGTTGCGGTATGGTAGACCCGAACGTACTTGAATCAAATGGTATAGACAGCAAAAGATACAGCGGTTATGCCCTCGGTATGGGTATCGAGCGTATCACAAACCTGAAATATCAGGTGAAAGACCTCCGTATGTTCTCTGAAAACGATACACGCTTCCTAAAAGAATTCGAAGCGGCATATTAATAATGTGCTAAATTTACCAGTATGCCAATGTTCCCAATGAAACCGTCGGACGGTGATCGGGACATTGGCATATTCATCAACAGACCAATCAGGCCAACGGCGTTGGTTTCCAATCAATGCGAATCGGTCGATTGAACGATCATTCATTATGGCAAAGGATAGACTCATTACTCCCAGTTATTGTTTCATCTTGGCAGCCAACTTCCTGCTATACTTCGGTTTCTGGTTGCTGATTCCTGTTTTGCCGTTCTATTTATCCGAATTCTTCCAAGCTGGAAATTCCACTATCGGCATTGTCCTCTCCTGCTACACGGTGGCAGCTCTCTGTATCCGTCCATTTTCCGGTTATCTGCTCGACACGTTTGCCCGAAAACCTCTTTATCTGTTTGCTTACTTCATCTTTATGATGATGTTCGGCGGATATTTAATTGCCGGTTCCCTTACCTTATTTATTATATTCCGAATCATTCATGGCGTCTCTTTCGGAATGGTCACAGTAGGCGGAAACACGGTAGTAATAGACATTATGCCCTCTTCCCGGCGAGGGGAAGGCTTAGGTTATTACGGGCTTACCAACAATACAGCCATGTCCATCGGACCGATGTTCGGACTGTTTCTGCATGATGCGGGAGTTTCTTTTGCTACGATATTCTGCTATGCATTCGGTTCCTGTATTTTAGGTTTTCTATGCGCAAGTCTGGTTAAAACGCCCTACAAGCCTCCTGTGAAACGGGAACCGATCTCGCTCGACCGCTTTATCCTGATGAAAGGACTGCCTGCCGGACTTAGTCTGCTGTTACTTTCCATCCCTTACGGAATGACCACTAACTATGTCGCCATGTACGCCCGCCAAATAGGATTGAACACACAAACCGGGTTCTTCTTTACCTTTATGGCAGTCGGTATGGCCATCTCCCGCATCTTTTCAGGAAAACTGGTGGATCGCGGAAAAATAACGCAAGTAATAGCTGCCGGATTATACCTGGTTGTTTTCAGCTTCTTCCTGCTTTCAACTTGTGTATATCTGATTCAATGGGATGATACAGCCTGTACCCTGCTGTTTTTTGGCATCGCATTATTAATGGGTGTCGGGTTTGGAATTATGTTTCCGGCATTTAACACGCTGTTTGTCAACCTCGCCCCCAACAGTCAGCGGGGAACAGCGACTTCCACCTACCTCACTTCCTGGGATGTAGGAATCGGTATCGGTATGCTGACGGGAGGATATATCGCAGAAATAAGTACATTTGATAAGGCCTATCTTTTCGGAGCCTGCCTGACGGTAGTTTCCGCCCTCTATTTCAGACTAAAAGTGACGCCTCATTACCATAAAAACAAGCTACGATGAGAAAGAAAGAACGTTATGAGAAAGTAATCGCCTGGTTTCAGGACAACATACCTGTGGCCGAAACCGAACTGCATTACAACAATCCGTATGAGTTGCTGATCGCTGTTATTCTTTCTGCACAATGTACGGACAAACGGGTGAATATCATCACTCCTCCTTTGTATAAAGATTTTCCGACTCCGGAAGCATTGGCTGCCACTACGCCGGAAGTGATTTTCGAATATATACGAAGCGTGTCTTATCCCAACAACAAAGCCAAACATCTGGTCGGTATGGCAAAGATGCTGGTGAATGACTTCAATAGCGAGGTGCCGGATAATCTGGAAGATCTGATAAAGTTGCCCGGTGTAGGAAGAAAGACTGCCAATGTGATTCAGTCGGTTGTATTCAAAAAAGCGGCAATGGCGGTAGATACACACGTGTTCCGTGTCAGCCACCGTATCGGACTGGTGCCGGACAGTTGCACCACCCCGTTCAGCGTGGAAAAAGAACTGGTGAAGAATATTCCGGAAAAGCTCATACCGATTGCCCATCACTGGCTCATCCTGCACGGCCGTTACGTTTGTCAGGCACGTACTCCCAAATGTGACACCTGTGGTTTGCAAATGATGTGCAAATATTTCTGTAACACCTATAAAGTTACAAAAGAGGAACCAAAAGCCAAGAATAAATAACGATTTAATAGCAAGGAACCGAAATAAATAGTAACTTTGCGGTCGATCAAAAAAGAGAATATTAAAAACACTTTTAAATAAAAATAGAGTATTATGCAGACAATTGACAAATTCAATTTTGCCGGTAAAAAGGCATTTGTTCGCGTGGACTTCAATGTACCCCTGGACGAAAACTTCAACATTACAGATGACACTCGTATGCGTGCAGCTCTTCCTACTTTGAAGAAGATCCTGGCAGACGGCGGAAGCATCATCATTGGCTCTCACCTGGGCCGTCCGAAAGGCGTTGCCGATAAATTCTCTTTGAAACATATCATCAAGCATCTGTCTGAATTGCTGGGCGTTGAGGTTCAGTTCGCTAACGACTGCATGGGCGAAGAAGCTGCTGTAAAAGCTGCTGCTCTGCAACCGGGAGAAGTGCTGTTGCTCGAAAACCTTCGTTTCTACGCTGAAGAAGAAGGCAAACCAAGAGGTTTGGCAGAAGATGCAACTGACGAAGAAAAAGCTGCTGCTAAGAAAGCAGTAAAAGAAAGCCAGAAAGAATTTACCAAGAAATTGGCTTCTTACGCTGACTGCTACGTTAACGACGCATTCGGTACTGCTCACCGTGCACACGCTTCTACAGCATTGATCGCTAAATATTTCGATGTAAACAACAAGATGTTCGGTTACTTGATGGAAAAAGAAGTGAAAGCTGTTGATAAAGTATTGAACGATATCAAACGTCCGTTCACTGCTATTATGGGCGGTTCTAAAGTTTCTTCTAAAATCGAAATCATCGAAAACCTGTTGAGCAAGGTAGACAACCTGATTATCGCTGGTGGTATGACTTATACATTTACTAAAGCTATGGGCGGCAAAATCGGTATCTCTATCTGTGAGGACGACAAACTTGACCTGGCTTTGGATTTGATGAAAAAAGCAAAAGAAAAAGGTGTAAACCTGGTATTGGCTGTTGACGCTAAGATTGCTGACGCATTCTCTAACGATGCAAATACTAAATTCTGTGCTGTTGACGAAATTCCTGACGGATGGGAAGGTCTTGATATCGGTCCTAAGACTGAAGAAATCTTCGCTAACGTTATCAAAGAATCTAAGACTATTCTTTGGAACGGTCCTACAGGCGTATTCGAATTTGACAACTTCACTCACGGCTCACGTGCAGTAGGTGAAGCAATCGTTGAAGCAACTAAGAACGGCGCATTCTCACTTGTGGGTGGTGGCGACTCTGTAGCTTGTGTTAACAAGTTTGGTTTGGCTAGCGGTGTATCTTATGTTTCAACTGGTGGTGGCGCATTGCTCGAAGCAATCGAAGGAAAAGTTCTTCCAGGTATCGCTGCTATTCAAGAATAAGATAATTGTTAAAATCACATAGTTAATTATTAGAAGGGCAGTTCTTTGTGAAAAGAGTTGCCCTTATTTATAAAAACAGAATTCCTCTTATTTATAAAAACGAGGTATGAAAAGACCGATACTATTCTTTTGGTTCATCCTTTTCTTCCTTTACTCTTGTCAGAGTAAGAAAGGAGACAGCTCTTTTTTACCTCTAACCGAACTGCAACCACTTACCCTGGGCATGATGCCTACACTGGACGGACTTCCTTTTCATATAGCCAAAACGCAAGGCATTTACGACTCATTAGGACTGGATTTGACCATTCTTTCATTCAACTCTGCCAACGACCGGGACGCCGCTTTCCAAACCCGGAAAATGGATGGCATGATTACTGACTATCCCAGTGCGGTAGCATTACAAGCTATTCATCATACTGATTTAGGATTCATCCTGAAGAATGATGGTTATTTCTGCTTCATTGTCTCCAAAGAAAGTAACATCAACCAACTGGAACAGCTCAAGGAAAAGAATATCGCCGTGTCGCGCAACACAGTTATCGAATATGCCACCGACCAGCTATTAAGCAAAGCCGGAATCAAGCATGCGGAAATAAACATGCCGGAAATCGGCCAGCTTCCTCTCCGTCTGCAAATGTTGCAGTACAATCAAATTGATGCCTCTTTCCTACCCGACCCTGCCGCATCCATCGCCATGAACAGTAAACATCGTTCATTGGTAAGTACGCAAGAGTTGGGTATCGATTTCACCGCTACCGCTTTTTCACGAAAAGCGCTCAACGAGAAGAGAGAAGAAATCGAGCTACTCATCACAGGATATAACCTGGGAGTAGATTACATAAAAATGCACCCACAGAAAGAATGGGAGCAAGTATTGATAGAAATAGGTGTGCCCGAAAATCTGACAGGACTCGTCGCCCTCCCCAATTATCAAAAAGCAAAACGCCCCTCCGCTGAAGCGATAGACAAGGCTATACACTGGTTGAAAGAAAACCACCGAATCCCTCAAACCTACTCTGAAAAGAATCTGATCGACACTACGTTTATCCCCACAGTATCAACCATAATCAAATAACAACTGACTCATGCGAAAAACACTACTCAAACTCTTCACTTTTGTATTATGTATAACAGGTATACAAAATGCCCTTCTTGCACAAGAACAAACACCACTAAATCAGGTTGTCAACACACTGAAAGAACGGATTAGTCTCTCCGGATATGCCCAGCTGGGATATACATACGATGATGCAGCGAATCCCGACAATACATTCGACATCAAACGAATTATTTTCATGGCACATGGAAAGATCACCAAACGATGGACTTGCGACTTTATGTATGACTTCTACAATGGCGGTATGCTACTCGAAGTATATACTGATTATCAGTTTCTTCCCGGACTTACGGCACGTATCGGTGAATTTAAAGTTCCTTATACCATAGAAAACGAATTGTCTCCTACTACAGTAGAACTTATCAATTGCTATTCACAGTCTGTCTGCTATCTGGCAGGAGTAAGCGGTAGCGATAAGTGTTACGGAATGACTTCCGGACGGGATATCGGCATGATGCTTCATGGGAAAGTCTTTCGCGACTTCCTGCAATATAAAGTGGCCGTAATGAACGGGCAGGGATTGAATACCAAAGACAAAAACAGCCAGAAAGATGTGGTCGGCAATTTAATGGTTTATCCTCTGAAATGGTTATCCGTAGGTGGTTCGTTCATCCGCGGAACAGGGCACGCCATAGCCGATTCGGAATATACCGGAATCAAAGCGGGAGAAAATTACGCCAAGAAACGTTGGAGTGCAGGAGGTGTTGTCACTACTCCCACTTTTAATCTGCGTACAGAATATCTTGGCGGAAAAGACCGAAGTGTGAAAAGCGAAGGTTTCTATGCAACAGGAAGCGTACGCTTTGCACGAAATTTCGATTTCATCGCTTCGTACGATTATTTCAACCCGAACAAGAGTGCAGATTTCAAACAAAATAACTATATTGCAGGCGTACAATACTGGTTTTATCCCAGATGTCGATTGCAGGCACAATATACCTTTTGTGATAAAAAAGGAGACGGACAGAAAGATTCCAATCTGATACAGGCACAGGTGCAGGTGAGATTCTAACTCAAGTATTAAGTGTCAAGTATTAAGTATTAATGCGTAATAGTTGAGAACAGACTATCATTCATTCCCATAGGGTTATGAATGAAATTATAAATAAGGAATATATTCCTTTTGGAACAAATATTAATCTTATTAATAACAGTAACTAAAAAAACATGGAAAGTAAAATCGCCGAAACCAACGCCCGAATAGACGTGGCCGACGTATTAAGAGGATTGGCAGTAATGGGAATCATCCTCTTGCACAGCATTGAACACTTTAATTTCTATTCTTTCCCGGAAGAAGTCCCTTTTGAATGGATGAAATTTACCGATCAAGCAATCTGGAGAGGATTATTGGGGCACTTGCAAAAACCTGTGTTTAGCCAAATATCTTTGAGAGTCTGAATAA
>DXOJ01000236.1:0-1706 GCA_019412865.1 Bacteroides sp.
CTGCAGGTCGTGTTGATAAGTTCATGAGCCGTTACGGTGACCGTAAGAAGAAATAATTCGATCTTTCGTGAAAGATGAAAAAAGAGGAGATTCTCGTAGAGAATTTCCTCTTTTTCGTTTTCTATATTCCTTATTCCTTTTCGCATTTGTTTATTCCTCCCCCCTTCGAAACAAAATGGTTTCAACCGGAATCAGAAAGTTTTTAGGGATATAACCCCAAAAAGAAATAAAAGAAATATCACCAAATCCGACTTATTACCAAATAAAGGGAGTACCTTTACCCGACTAATTAAGTAAAAATGGAAATAACTGATTTAAAACAAATGACAAAGGAGGAAGTTTTTAATTTTATCAGACAACGCCTTTCTTTCAATGATGAATTGCTCGAGCAGTTCAGACATGTAAAAAAAGACGATCTCGCAAAAGAACATCGTAGATTCGAAATGTCCGGAAACGAATCAAAAACAGGCTGGTCCACAGTTTTCAATACTGCTATTCTAAATGAGTTTGCCGATCTTGGTATCTATAACTATACTTCTTACCTTTTTCTCGACTTCCACAATGGTACTCCAACCATTTATCTCAAATACTTTCTTGAGGACGAAAATCTGGAATATACATTTAACGGATATACCACAACAGAAATCATATTTGAAGTTTTAGAACTGACTATCTTCTCCGGAAAGCCGGAAAGAAAACGGAACTAAAACGAAAAAAACACAAAAACATCTTGCACCTTACACTAATCGGGACCATCATACTGATATACAATTCTTTAGTGTAGTGCAAGATACGGTTGCAGATAGTGTAAGATACCTTTATCTTACACTGATTGTCTCGTGACTACTTATCGACTAATTTCCGATTGATGGCAGTTCCATTTTGTTTCAAGCGCTTGAAACAAAATGTTCGCAGGCTTAAAACAAACTGTTTCAAGGCGCTAAACACTTTGTTTCCCTATAGAAAACACTTTGTTTTTAGGCACGAAACACCTTGTCTACCGCTATGAACAAGTCATTTACTGCACAGGTTTTGCAAATCGCTATATATCTTCTATAAATACACCAAGATTCTTATAGACGACACAGCGTGTAAGATACCTTTTATCTTACACTATCTGCCACTCTATCTTACACTACACTAAAAAGTTGTATATCAGTATGATGGTCCCGATTAGTGTAAGGTGCAAGATGTTTTTTTATTTTCAAACTTTATAGAAAGAGGTTAACGAAGGTTGTGATTTAGTTCAAATGAATTTCCAAACCGTGATTTACAGATTAGTGAAATGGTTTGGATGGGAATTTTACTTAAAAAATGGTAAGATTCCCATTATTTTGTGTTCTGCTAGAGAAATAAGAGGTTGAGTATGAATAATATTAAGAATAGTGAACATAAATAAACGGGAGTTGTTTTTAGTATATTATTCGCTATTTATCAACGCAAAACCTCTAAACATCAACGTGATATATGAAGAAAATTGGATTCGTCCTGACGGCTGCAATCTTATTGGCAGGCTGCGGACAGAAAAAAGAAGCGACAACGACAACAGCCCGTCCCGTAAAGACCACCATTGTCGAGTCAAGATCGATTATTAGCAAAGATTTCTCGGGAATCGTGGAAGCGGTGGAATATGTGAAGCTGGCTTTCAGGGTCAACGGACAAATCATCCAACTACCTGTCATCGAAGGACAGAAAGTGAAAAAGGG
>DXOJ01000236.1:1716-10350 GCA_019412865.1 Bacteroides sp.
CCCCAGAGACATCGCGTTGCAATATGCCGCCACAAAATCGGCATACGAAACGGCTTCCGCACAAGTGGAACGTAACAAACGACTCCTCTCCCGGCAAGCTATCTCCGTACAGGAATACGAAATCAGTCTCGCCAACTACCAGAAAGCGAAATCTGAATACGAACTATCCGCCAACAATATGCGCGACACGAAACTGACCGCTCCTTTTGATGGTTCCATCGAAAAGAGATTGGTGGAAAATTATCAGCGTGTCAACTCCGGAGAAGGCATCGTTCAGCTTGTCAACACGCATAATCTACGCATCAAATTCACCATTCCGGATGCTTATCTGTACTTGTTGCGCGCCAAAGACCCGCGTTTCCTTGTTGAATTTGACACCTTCAAAGGACACGTGTTTCAAGCAAAACTAGAAGAATATCTGGATATTTCGACCGATGGCACAGGTATCCCGGTCAGCATCACGATTGACGACCCGTCATTCGACCGTGACCTTTATGCTGTGAAACCCGGTTTCACCTGCGGCATCCGTTTCACGGCAGATGTGGGCCCGTTAGTGCAGAACAGCTGGACAATCATACCGCTTAGCGCCGTATTCGGTGAAAGCGAAGGAAACAAAATGTATGTTTGGGTGGTAGAAGACAACAAAGTCCACAAACGACAAGTAACCGTGAGCACTCCTACCGGAGAAGCACAGACTCTCATCTCCGAAGGTTTGAAACCCGGAGAGAAAATCGTCATTGCAGGCGTACACCAACTAGTGGAAGGAGAATCAATTACAACAGTTGATAAATGATAGCTGATAACACCTATCATTTACAACCTATCATTTATCAACTATCAACTATCATTTATTATGAGTTTAGCTAGATATTCATTAGATAATACGAAAATCATCTATTTCTTTCTTGCCGTATTGCTGATTGGGGGAATCACTTCCTTTGGCAAACTGGGTAAGAAAGAGGATGCTCCTTTCGTGATAAAGTCGGCGGTTATCATGACCCGTTATCCGGGTGCCGAGCCGGCTGAAGTGGAGCGGTTGATTACCGAGCCCATCTCTCGCGAGATTCAAAGTATGAGCGGTGTGTACAAGATTAAATCAGAATCTATGTACGGACTTTCAAAAATCACATTCGAGTTGCAACCTTCCTTGTCGGCAAGCTCCATTCCGCAAAAGTGGGACGAGTTGCGACGGAAAGTGCTCAATATACAGCCACAGTTGCCGAGCGGTGCTTCTGCACCAACGGTTTCCGATGATTTCGGTGACGTGTTCGGCATCTATTACGGTCTGACGGCGGACGACGGTTACACATACGAAGAGATGCGCAACTGGGCGGAACGGATCAAGACGCAGGTAGTGACGGCAGACGGAGTGATGAAAGTGGCTTTGTTCGGAACACAGACAGAAGTGGTCAATATTCTTATTTCGACCCATAAGCTCGTAGGTATGGGCATCGACCCCAAACAGCTTGCCAGTCTGCTGCAATCGCAGAATCAGATTATCAATACCGGAGAAATCCGTGCCGGTGAGCAACAGCTCCGGGTGACTGCTAACGGTATGTACACCACCGTAGACGATATCCGCAACCAAGTAATTACCACAAAGGCCGGACAGGTGAAACTCGGTGATATCGCCGTTATTGAAAAAGGTTACATGGACCCTCCATCCAACATTATGCACGTGAACGGCAAACGTGCCATCGGCATCGGTGTCTCCACCGACCCGCAACGGGATGTGGTGCAGACGGGTAAGAATGTGAAAGCCAAGCTAGACGAATTGCTGCCACTGATGCCTGTGGGATTGGAGTTGCAAAGTCTGTATCTGGAAAACGAGATAGCCAATGAGGCTAACAACGGATTTATCATCAATCTGATCGAATCTATTCTGATTGTGATTGTGATTATCATGTTGGTGATGGGGCTGCGTGCAGGTATGCTAATCGGTTCGTCACTGATTTTCTCCATTGGAGGTACATTGCTCATCATGTCTTTCTTCGGTGTCGGACTGAACCGTACTTCGCTGGCGGGATTTATCATCGCTATGGGTATGCTGGTGGACAACGCCATTGTAGTGACGGATAACGCACAGATTGCCATTGCCCGCGGAGTAGACCGGCGGAAAGCACTGATAGACGGTGCAACGGGCCCGCAATGGGGATTGCTCGGGGCTACTTTTATCGCTATCTGTTCGTTCCTCCCGCTCTACCTCGCTCCTTCTGCCGTAGCGGAAATCGTGAAACCGCTTTTTGTGGTACTTGCCATCTCGTTGGGATTGAGCTGGGTACTTGCACTGACACAGACCACTGTTTTTGGTAATTTCATCCTGAAAGCGAAAGCAAAGGATGGTGCCAAAGACCCGTATGATAAACCGTTTTATCACAAATTCGCTTCTATCCTCCGTACGCTGATTCGCAGGAAAACGTTGACACTAGGTTCGATGGTAGTGCTTTTTGTTGCTTCATTGATTATCATGGGGACGATGCCTCAAAACTTCTTCCCTTCTCTGGACAAGCCTTATTTCCGGGCGGACGTGTTCTATCCAGACGGGTATAGCATCAATGATGTGGTGAAAGAGATGAAATCGGTGGAAGAGCATCTGGCAAAACAGCCGGAAGTGAAAAAAGTGTCGATCACCTTCGGCAGCACGCCGTTGAGGTATTACCTTGCTTCCACTTCCGTAGGGCCGAAACCGAATTTTGCCAATGTGTTGATTGAATTGACAGACAGTAAATATACAAAAGAGTATGAGGAAGATTTCGACGCATATATGAAGGCGAATTATCCAAATGCGATTACGCGTACAAGTCTGTTCAAGCTGTCGCCCGCGGTGGATGCCGCTATCGAAATCGGATTTATAGGACCGGATGTAGACACGCTTGTGGCGCTCACCAATCAGGCATTGGAGATTATGCACCGGAATCCGGATTTAATCAATGTACGCAATTCGTGGGGAAACAAGATTCCTGTGTGGAAACCGATATATAGTCCCGAACGGGCACAGCCATTAGGGGTGTCCCGTCAGGGCATGGCACAGAGTATCCAGATCGGAACTACGGGTATGACGCTCGGAGAATACCGGCAGGGGGATCAGGTGTTGCCTATCTTATTGAAGGACAACACAGTGGATTCGTTCCGCATCAATGATTTGCGCACGCTGCCCGTGTTTGGTACGGGTAATGAGACGACCAGCCTGGAACAGGTGGTATCGGAATTTAATTTCCAGTATCGTTTCTCGAACGTGAAAGATTACAATCGGCAAATAGTGATGATGGCACAGTGCGATCCGCGTCGCGGGGTAAATGCGATTGCTGCTTTCAATGAAGTTTGGCCGCTGGTGCAAAAAGAGATAAAAGTGCCGGAGGGATATACAATGAAGTATTTCGGGGAGCAGGAAAGTCAGGTGGAGTCTAACGAGTCACTGGCGAAAAACTTACCGTTGACGTTCTTCCTGATGTTTGTCACTCTATTATTCTTGTTCAGGACGTATCGTAAACCGACAGTGATTCTGTTGATGTTGCCGCTTATCTTTATCGGTATCGTGTTAGGATTGGTGTTACTCGGCAAGTCGTTCGACTTCTTCTCTATCCTGGGGTTGCTCGGACTGATTGGTATGAATATCAAAAACGCGATTGTGCTTGTGGAGCAGATTGACCTGGAGGCAAAGACGGGCAAAAAGCCGTTGGATGCTGTTGTCAGTGCCACGACCAGCCGTATTATTCCTGTAGCGATGGCGTCGGGTACTACTATTCTGGGTATGTTGCCATTGTTGTTCGATGCGATGTTTGGCGGCATGGCGGCTACCATTATGGGAGGTTTGTTGGTGGCTTCGGCACTGACATTGTTTGTTCTTCCGGTAGCTTATTGTGCTATTCAGAGAATCAAAGGATAATTGCCTACTCTTATATGAAACTTGAATTTATTGTTTAGATTGAATAAAATGAAAACTCAACTTATAACTCTGTCTCTATTGTTCCTCGGCCTCACGGCCGGGGCACAACAGCCTTATCTTAGCCGGGAAGCCTACCGGGATAAGGTGGAAGCTTACAGCCAAATACTGAAGCAACAGAAACTAAAGACGATGGCAAGTACGGAAGCACGGAAAATTGCTCATACCGGTTTCTTACCTAAAATCGATGCCAATGCGGACGGTACGCTCAACATGAGTGACCTTAGTGCATGGAACGAACCATTAGGCGAATACCGCAATCATACTTATCAAGGAGTATTTATCGTTTCGCAACCGTTGTACACAGGAGGCGCGCTCAACGCCCAGCACAAGATTGCCAAAGCAGATGAAAAGCTGAATCAGCTGAACGAAGAGCTTACTATCGACCAAATTCATTATCAGAGTGATGCGGTTTACTGGAATGCTTCTGCCTCACAGGCTATGTTGCAAGCGGCTGATAAGTATCAAAGCATCGTGAAACAGCAGTATGACATCATACAGGATCGTTTCAGCGACGGAATGATTAGCCGTACGGATTTATTAATGATTTCCACCCGGCTGAAAGAAGCGGAACTGCAATATATCAAGGCTCGCCAGAATTATACACTGGCCCTCCAAAAGTTGAACATCTTAATGGGAGAAGAGCCGAACAGCCCGGTAGACAGCCTTTATACGATTGACAAGGCTTCTGCCCCGGTACAGATACTTTCCTTGGAGAATGTACTGCAACGCCGTGCGGATTTTGAAAGTACGGAAGTGAACATCATGAAGAGTGAGGCGCAGCGCAAAGCAGCTCTTAGCCAGTTCAACCCGCAACTGAATATGTATTTCAGTGGCGGATGGGCTACGGCTACACCTAATCTCGGATATGATGTATCTTTCAATCCGGTCGTCGGCATTAATATCAATATCCCGATTTTCCGGTGGGGAGCCCGGTTCAAAACGAACCGCCAGCAAAAAGCGTACATCGGAATACAGAAACTGCAACAGAGTTATGTGACGGACAATATCAACGAGGAACTTTCTGCCGCACTGACCAAACTGACGGAAACGGAATATCAAGTAAAAACTGCTACCGAGACTATGAATCTGGCCAATGAAAATCTCGACCTGGTTTCGTTCTCTTACAATGAGGGAAAAGCGAATATGGTGGATGTGTTGTCGGCACAGCTATCATGGACGCAAGCGCACACGAATCTGATTAATGCGTATCTGTCGGAAAAGATGGCGATAGCAGAATACAGGAAAGTGATTAGCGAATAAAAGAAGAATCTGAAATCTGTATTCATAAAGCAGTATATAATAAGAAATCCGGAGAATGGGCAATATCCATATCTCCGGATTCTTGTATATAAGGTCAGCTATATTGACTACGCAAGGAAGGAAATCAACACACCCGCAGCTACAGCAGAACCGATTACTCCGGAGATGTTGCTCGCCATGCAGTATTGCAATACGTGATTCTTCGGATCGTACTTCAAAGCTATTTCATTGGCTACACGGCTTGCCATTGGAACAGCACTCAAGCCGGTGGCACCGATAAGCGGATTGATTTTCTTCTTAGAGAAGAGATTCACCAATTTCACGAACAAGATACCTCCTGTGATGGAAAGGGCAAATGCCAGGAAACCACCTACTACGATGCCGATAGTTGTCCAGTTCAGGAAGGCTTCTGTGGTCATCGTTGCTCCTACCGACAGTCCGAGGAAGATAGTAGCCGCATTCATGATGCTATTGGAAGCAGCGTCGAACAGGCGGAACGTGTTGGTTCCGATTTCTTTCACCAGGTTACCGAACATCAGCATTCCAATCAATGGCACAGCACTTGGTACGAAGAGAGCCACAACAGTAGTTACCACAATCGGGAAGATAATCTTCAAGACACGGAGGTTCTTGATTTCCGTCTTTGAAGGATACATCTTTTCCTGTTCTTTCATATTGATGCTCAATTCCTTCTTAGTACAGAGCAGTCTCACAACGAGCGGAATAATCACCGGAACGAGTGCCATGTACGAATAAGCGGCAATGGCAATCGGGCCCAGCAAATGTGGCGCCAGTTTGATAGTCGTAAAGATAGCTGTCGGACCATCCGCACCACCGATAATTCCGAGAGAAGCGGCTTCTTTCGGGGTGAATCCCATCAGGATAGCTACCAACAATACGGTAAAGATACCCAGCTGTGCGGCTGCACCGAAAATAGAAAGACGCAGGTTACGCAACATCGGTCCGAAGTCCGTCAACGCACCGACACCCATGAAGATGATCGGAGGTAGGAAACCTGTTTTAATCAGCATATAGTAGATGAAATTCATCAGTCCCAGTTCGTGGGCGATATCATGCAGAGGCATTTCCCAGATGTTTTTCATTACTCCGTTTATCATAATCATGCCATTCTCGTCTGCCTGAATCACACCCATTTCTCCTCCGGGGAAGTTGGCCAACAACACACCGAAAGCGATGGGGACAAGCAGCAACGGCTCGTACTGTTTCTTGATACCCAGATAGAGCAGGACGAACGCGATGGCATACATTATCAGGAACTGCGGATCGGCAATGATATTGCTGAACGCAGTCATGTCATATAAGTTCTCAAATATTTCGTTCATTATCCTATCTTCATTAATACATCATCTTCTGAAACAGTATCTCCCGGATTGGCACAGATAGCAGTCACCGTACCGCCAAACTCTACACGGATAGCATTATAGGTCTTCATCGCTTCTACATAGCAGATTACGTCTCCTTCTTTCACCGTATCGCCTACTTGCAAGGCGGTTTCTTGTGCATTCTTCACCAAAAAGAACTTGCCTTCCAACGGAGAAAGTACTTCTTTGCCTTCGCCTGCCGGAGCAGCGGAAGCACCCGCTGGAGTAGCAGGAAGCTCGGCATCGCCATAAGCTACGGTGACACGATAAACCTGTCCGTCTACCTGTACGGTCAGTGTTTTCGGTTTAACATCTTCTTCCGGTGATTTATCTTTTTCGGCACGGCGTTTTGCCACGTCTTCGAGGAAGTCTTCTTTGGCTTTACCACTCTTGTAGGCTTCATATTGAGCCGGGTGCATCGCATATTCGAAGAGTTCTTCGTCGTCCTGTCCTGCTTCCCATTTGTTCTCTTTCATCAGTTTGCGATATTTGTCGAGAGCATCCGGATAGTTGTCCTGTGGATCGCCTTCGAAGAACTTACGGCCTTCACGTTCCGCCTTTTCAATGATTTCCGGAGCAAGTTTGCCCGGCAAACGTCCGGCTTTACCCAGAATCATGTCCCAAATATCATCGGCAATCATTCCCCAACGGTCTTTTCCTTTTTCCATTGCCATCACGTTCATCATGGCAAGGTTCTTCACATATTGACTGAATGGAGTCACCAATGGAGGATAACCGACACGAGGCCATACGTAAGCCACTTCGTCAAACAGTTTGATGAGCAGCTGATCTTGCGTCATAAACGGCAGATTGTGTTTTGCCTTATATTTATTGATGGATTCCAGATTGGATTCGAGGTCGGCCATCAGACTACCCATCATACCGCCGGGAAGTCCGGGAGCAATCAGCAAGGAGTTCATCAGGCGGTTTTTCGGGCTGATATACAGGCCGAGGAAGTCGTCCATAAATTCCTGAATCATGCCACGCACTTTCATGTAGGCTTCCATATTGATTTCGGGCACTTGATATCCGGCATCTTTCAGCATGGCTTGTACGCTAAGCAAATCGGCGTGACCTGTTCCCCATGAAAGTGGTTCCATACCGACATCGATGTAGTCGCAACCTGCTTGGCATACTTCAAGGATACTTGCCATATTGAATCCGGGACCTGCATGACTATGATACTGAACAGGGATTTCGGGATGTGCCGCTTTGATATTGGCTACGATCTTACCTAATGATACCGGACGGCCAATACCTGCCATATCTTTGATACAGATTTCATCTGCACCCAGTTTGATAAGTTCCAGCGCCATATTGGTGTAGTACTCTACCGTATGGATAGGCGAATGAGTGATACAAAGCGAGCATTGTGAAATCATGCCTGCTTCCTTTGCGTATGTGATGGAAGGAGCGATATTACGCACATCGTTCAATCCGCAGAACGTACGAGTAATGTCTGTTCCTTGTGCTTTCTTTACTTTGTAGAATAATTTGCGGACGTCTGCCGGAACGGGGCTCATACGAAGTCCGTTCAGTGCGCGGTCGAGCATGTGGGTCTGAATACCGGCTTCATGGAACGGTTTTGTCCATTCGCGCACGGCTGTATTCGGGTTTTCACCAAACAATAAATTTACCTGTTCAAAACCTCCGCCATTTGTTTCTACGCGGGCGAAACAACCCATTTCAATGATGGCCGGAGCTACCTTTACGAGTTGGTCTACACGAGGTACATATTTTCCGGCTGATTGCCACATATCTCGGAAAACCAAGCTAAACTTTACTTCTCTTTTCATGTCTTTCAGTGATATTCTTTATAGATTTATAATTTTTCTACTTTAGTGATTTTTCCTTTACCCTGTGTCACCACATTCACAGCAGCAGTAATGGCTGCTAAAATGTTTCCCGGAACAGGTGCAGGACCTCGCGGTGCTTCCCGCTTCACAGGAACCACTTCTTCGGGGGCGTACTTGTTGACCAATGCAATCAACAACTTACCTAAATAAATCACAATCAGCAGAATAACAAATACGGTAGCCATGCCGA
>DXOJ01000237.1 GCA_019412865.1 Bacteroides sp.
AGCGAGTAAAAAAAGAAATAGATATCCAATATAAATATGTATATTTGCAAGCTCGTTAAAGAGAAAAGAAGATGATGAACCTGTTGAAGTTTTATAACCGTTTCGTCCGACAGTTATTAACAAAACAGGCGACTTATCAACAGAAATTGCAAAGTTTCTCTTTTTTCGTAGGCGCTCTAAGGATTTATCACTTATTTCGCTGCCAATAAATTTAGAGAATATGGGAAAAATTATTGCTTTGGCCAATCAAAAGGGTGGTGTAGGAAAAACAACGACTACGATTAACCTCGCAGCTTCACTTGCTACACTGGAAAAAAAGGTTCTCGTGGTAGATGCCGACCCGCAAGCTAATGCCTCTTCCGGTCTGGGAGTAGACATCAAGCAGTCGGAATGCACTATCTATGAGTGTATTATTGACAGAGCCAACGTACAGGACGCTATCCTTGACACGGAGATTGATTCTTTGAAAGTGATCTCTTCGCACATCAATCTTGTAGGGGCAGAGATTGAAATGCTGAACCTCCCAAACCGAGAAAAGATACTAAAAGAAGTGCTCACTCCTTTGAAGAAAGAATATGACTATATTCTGATAGACTGTTCTCCTTCATTAGGACTAATCACGATCAACGCCCTAACGGCAGCGGATTCGGTGATTATTCCCGTTCAAGCCGAATATTTCGCTCTTGAAGGTATCAGCAAACTGTTGAATACCATCAAAATCATCAAGTCGAAACTGAATCCGGCTTTAGAAATCGAAGGTTTCTTACTGACAATGTATGACTCCCGTCTGCGTCAGGCTAATCAGATTTACGACGAAGTGAAACGTCATTTCCAGGAACTGGTGTTCAACACCGTTATTCAACGAAATGTGAAATTGAGCGAGGCTCCCAGCTACGGTGTCCCGACCATCCTTTACGATGCGGAATCTACCGGCGCCAAAAATCACCTGGCCCTTGCTAAAGAGATTATCAACCGAAATAAATAAAAGAAAGAAGAAGATATGGCAACACAAAAAAGAAATGCATTAGGACGTGGTCTCGACGCCTTGCTCTCAATGGATGATGTGAAAACCGAAGGGTCTTCTTCCATTAATGAAATAGAGCTGGCAAAGATTACTGTCAATCCCAACCAGCCCCGCCGTGAGTTTGACGAAACAGCATTGCAGGAACTGGCTGATTCCATTGCGGAAATCGGTATCATCCAACCTATTACCTTACGCAAACTCTCGGACGATGAGTATCAGATCATCGCGGGAGAACGTCGTTATCGTGCATCACAAAGAGCAGGACTGAAAACGATCCCTGCTTATATACGCACTGCCGACGACGAAAACATGATGGAAATGGCGCTGATTGAAAATATCCAGCGTGAAGACCTGAATGCCGTAGAAATCGCACTTGCCTACCAGCATCTGCTCGATCAGTACGAACTGACACAGGAACGTCTTAGCGAACGTATCGGAAAGAAACGAACGACGATCGCCAACTACCTGCGCTTACTGAAATTGCCGGCTCCGATACAGATGGCCCTGCAAAACAAGCAGTTGGACATGGGACATGCCCGTGCACTGATTTCATTAGGCGACCCTAAACTACAAGTTAAAATATTCGAAGAAATACAAGAACACGGATATTCAGTCCGCAAAGTAGAAGAAATTGTTAAATCATTAAGCGAAGGAGAAGCTGTGAAAAGCGGCACACGGAAAATAACACCCAAACGTGGTAAACTTCCTGAAGAATTCAACTTATTGAAGCAACAACTCTCCGGCTTTTTCAACACCAAGGTACAACTCACCTGCTCTGAAAAGGGAAAAGGCAAGATCAGTATTCCTTTCGGGAACGAGGAGGAACTGGAACGTATCATGGAAATCTTCGATACGCTAAAGAAGTAAATGACAAGAAAAAGTAAGAAATATCAGTTACTAGTCAGCGCCCTGCTTCTCTGTTTTTTACAGGTGGCAGGGATTGATGTGTATGCACAATCCACAGTTACTCCGGCACGGAAAGATACAACAATCATACAGCGAGAAGCGCCGAAAGCCCGTGCACGAAGGCATCGTGATCCGATTATACAAGACTCGGTGAAGAAGGATTCTATCCAAATCATACCATCCAAAGAACTTCCGGCCATCGACAGTTTGTCAGCTGCTAAAATACAGATAGCGGACAGCTTGGATGCAGCCAACAAGAAAGAGCTGAAAAAGATAGAGCAACCTGCCTCCATTGTTGTAAAGACCGACACTGTGCCGCCACCTGCTCAAGATATCAACAAGAAAATATTTATCCCGAATCCGACCAAAGCAACGTGGCTGGCAGTCGTATTCCCCGGTGGAGGACAGATTTACAACCGTAAATACTGGAAATTACCTATTATATATGGAGGATTTGCGGGTTGTGCTTACGCCTTAAGTTGGAACGGTAAGATGTACAAAGACTATTCGCAAGCCTATCTGGACATTATGGACAGCAATCCGAATACGAAAAGTTACGAAGATTTGTTGCCCCCGAACTCCACTTATAATGAGGAGCAGCTAAAAAACACACTAAAAAGAAGAAAAGATATGTTCCGTCGTTATCGGGACCTTAGTATATTTGCTTTTATCGGAGTTTACCTGATCTCTATCATCGACGCTTATGTAGATGCAGAGTTGTCTAACTTCGATATAACCCCCGACTTGAGTATGAAAGTAGAACCGGCTGTAATCGACAATAACAACCAGTTCCGCTCCAACAGTTTTAAAAACAAGTCGGTTGGTCTGCAATGCGTATTACGATTTTAAAAAACACAATTTAGATTGATCTTATTATTGAAGCATGAAGAAATTAGTTAACTATTGTTCGATTATTTTTCTTTTACTAGTGGCCACGTCGCAGGTAAAAGCGCAAAGTGTAGATGTAGTGATTCGTGAAAATGGAACTGAACGCAAAGAAAGCATCGACCTGCCTAAAAGTATGACTTATCCACTTGACAGTCTATTGAATGACTGGAAAGCTAAAAATTATATTGATTTAGGCAAGGATTGCAGTACGGCTGAAATCAATCCTTTATTCAGTGACTCTGTCTATATCGACCGCTTGTCACGCATCCCGGCCATCATGGAAATGCCTTATAATGATATTATCCGCAAATTCATCGATATGTATGCAGGACGCTTGCGCAATCAGGTTTCTTTCATGCTAAGTGCCTGCAACTTCTATATGCCGATCTTTGAAGAAGCACTGGATGCATACGGACTTCCACTGGAACTAAGATATCTGCCGATTATCGAATCTGCGTTGAACCCATCAGCCGTATCACGTGCAGGTGCTTCCGGTCTGTGGCAATTTATGATTGGTACAGGTAAGATCTATGGTTTGGAATCAAACAGCCTGGTAGATGAACGCCGTGACCCGATTAAAGCGACTTGGGCTGCCGCACGTTACCTCAAAGAAATGTATGATATCTATGGAGACTGGAACCTGGTAATTGCTGCTTATAACTGTGGCCCCGGTACAATCAATAAGGCAATCCGCCGTGCCAATGGCGAAACTGATTATTGGAAAATCTACAATTATCTGCCTAAAGAAACACGTGGCTATGTGCCTGCCTTTATCGCTGCCAACTATGTGATGACTTACTACTGCGATCACAATATCTGCCCGATGGAAACTAATATTCCGGCAAGTACTGACACAGTGCAAGTAAACAAAAATCTGCACTTCGAACAAATCGCTGACCTTTGTAATGTACCTCTGGATCAGATCAAGAGTCTGAATCCGCAATATAAGAAGCAAATGATTCCGGGTGACAGCAAACCTTATACGTTAAGACTGCCTATTGACGCGATCAGTACTTTTATCGATAAGCAAGATACGATTTATACGCATCGTGCCGATGAGTTGTTCCGCAACCGGAAAACCGTTGCTGTAAAGGATATTACACCTGCAACCCGCAAAACGACATCAGCAGTTGCCGGTAAGGGAAATCTGACCTATTATACAATAAAAAGTGGAGACACTTTATCCACTATTGCCAGAAAGTATGGTGTCACAATTAAGGATATACAAAGGTGGAATGGAATGTCTAGCACTAAAATTGCAGCAGGAAAACGATTGAAAATATACAAATAAATAACTTCCTGCTTGCATCGTTCGGAAATTTGCTTATTTTTGCAGAACTAAGCAAGTGAAAGGATAACAATTATGGATAATCTGGCCCCCAAAGAAATAGCTGACGAAGAGATGATTAATCAGGCGTTCCACGAACTACTGAATGATTATCTCAATACTAAGCATCGCAAAAAAGTTGAAATCATTACGAAGGCTTTCAACTTTGCCAATCAGGCGCATAAAGGTATCAAACGCCGTTCGGGCGAACCTTATATTATGCACCCGATTGCCGTTGCCAGCATTGTATGCAATGAAATAGGTCTCGGTTCCACTTCTATATGTGCAGCCTTGCTGCATGATGTGGTAGAGGACACTGATTACACAGTGGAAGACATCGAGAATATCTTTGGTCCGAAGATCGCCCAGATTGTGGACGGACTGACTAAAATATCCGGTGGAATCTTCGGTGACCGCGCTTCGGCACAGGCAGAGAACTTCAAGAAGTTGCTGCTCACCATGTCGAACGACATCCGGGTCATTCTTATCAAGATAGCAGACCGCTTGCACAACGTGCGTACCCTTGGTTCCATGTTACCCAACAAGCAATATAAGATTGCAGGCGAAACGCTTTACATCTATGCTCCACTTGCCAACCGCTTGGGGCTTTATAAGATAAAAACGGAGCTTGAGAATCTAAGCTTCAAATATGAACATCCCGAAGAATATGCGGAAATAGAAGAGAAGTTGAATGCTACTGCCGCTGAACGTGACAAGGTTTTCAACGACTTCACGGCCCCGATTCGTACCCAACTGGATAAGATGGGATTGAAATACCGGATACTTGCCCGTGTAAAATCAATCTATTCCATCTGGAACAAGATGCAGACCAAACATGTTCCTTTCGAAGAAATATACGATTTACTGGCTGTTCGAATCATCTTCGAACCACGTAATGAAGAAGAAGAGCTCAATGACTGTTTCGATATCTACGTTTCTATCTCCAAGATATACAAACCCCACCCGGACCGTTTGCGCGATTGGGTCAGCCATCCTAAAGCTAATGGTTATCAGGCATTGCACGTCACTCTGATGGGTAACAACGGACAATGGATTGAAGTCCAGATTCGTAGTGAACGGATGAATGACGTTGCCGAACAAGGTTTCGCAGCCCACTGGAAATACAAAGAAGGAGGAGGCAGCGAGGATGAAGGTGAATTGGAAAAATGGTTAAGAACGATTAAGGAGATATTAGATGATCCGCAACCGGATGCCATTGACTTTCTGGATACCATTAAGCTAAATTTATTTGCTTCTGAAATATTCGTGTTCACTCCTAAAGGCGAACTGAAGACTATGCCGCAGAACTCTACGGCTCTCGACTTTGCATTTTCCCTGCACACGGATATTGGTAGCCATTGTATTGGCGCCAAAGTCAATCATAAATTAGTGCCGTTGAGCCACAAATTGCAAAGTGGTGACCAAGTTGAAATCCTTACTTCAAAATCGCAACGCGTACAACCGCAATGGGAAGTTTTTGCAACCACTGCCCGTGCCCGCGCCAAGATAGCAGCCATTCTCCGCAAAGAGCGTAAAGCAAACCAGAAGATAGGAGAAGAAATCCTTAGTGAGTTTCTGAAAAAGGAGGAAGTCCGTCCGGAAGAAGCTGTTATCGAAAAGCTACGCAAACTGCATAATGCCAAGAATGAGGAAGAACTGCTGGCTGCCATTGGCAGTAAAGCAATCGTTTTGGGAGAAGCGGACAAGAATGAACTGAAAGAAAAGCAAACCAGTAACTGGAAGAAATATCTGACTTTCTCTTTCGGCAATAGCAAAGAGAAGCAGGAAGAGAAAGAACCGCAGGAAAAAGAAAAGATCAACCCGAAAGAGGTGCTCAAACTGACGGAAGAAAGTTTGCAGAAGAAATATATCATGGCCGAATGTTGCCATCCTATTCCCGGTGATGATGTATTGGGATATGTGGATGAAAACGACCGGATCATTATCCACAAACGCCAATGCCCTGTTGCCGCCAAACTGAAGAGCAGTTATGGCAACCGTATATTAGCAACAGAATGGGATACACACAAAGAATTATCTTTCCTGGTATATATATATATAAAAGGTATAGACAATATGGGACTTTTGAATGAAGTCACCCAGGTTATCTCCAGGCAGCTCAATGTAAATATCCGTAAGCTAACCATCGAAACCGAAGATGGTATCTTTGAAGGAAAAATTCAGTTATGGGTACATGATGTGGATGATGTAAAAACCATCTGCAACAATCTGAAGAAAATACAGAATATCAAACAGGTGAGCCGTGTAGAAGAATAGCTTTCAAACGGTAAATAAGAAAACGATGAACGGTGAATAAGTTGCAGTATCATGCAAATTGTTCACCGTTCATTTTGTTATGAGGTTTCTTGCCTATCGAATCCATGATCGATTAGCATTTATTTATTCCCGTCCATCCAATTCGCGTTTAATAGCCAAAAGCTCTTCTTTTATCGCTTTCAGCTTATTTACAATCTCATAATTACGAACCGTAGCTTCTTTATTATCCTTCAAACGTTGCCGGGCACCGGGAAGTGTCATGCCCTTTTCTTTTACCAAATGATAGATAAGACCGATCGTTTCTACGTCTTCTTTGCGGTACTGACGTATTCCTCTTCCCGCTGTCTTAGGAGAGATTTGCGGAAATTCCTTTTCCCAAAAACGGAGCAATGACGGATTGACTCCGAACATGTCGGCAACCTCCCCTATTGAATAATATAGCTTCAATTCTTTGTCTGTATTAAGCATAACACTCCTGTTTTAAGATTTTAATCGAATACTTTACCATGATTGGCTGCCAACTGAATCATCTTTTCATAATCTTCGGCACTCAAATCCATGAAATAATAATTGACCGGATTCACTACCTGCCCTTTCACGTGCACTTCATAATGCAGATGCGGACCGGTACTTTTTCCTGTACTACCCACTTTTCCGATAATCTCACCACGTACCACTTTCTTTCCGACTTTCGTATTAAATCCCTGCAAGTGAGCATACCGAGTGAGATACCCGAAGCCATGATCTATCTCAATGGTATTACCATATCCGGTTTCCCATCCCACTTTCACCACTGTTCCGTTTCCGGTAGCATATACATCCGTTCCCGGATGAGCAGAGAAGTCCATGCCTGCATGGAACTTTGTCGTACCATAAATAGGATCGATACGTGTACCATAACCGGATGCTGTCTGACGAAGATCCTTATTCGAAATAGGCTGTATGGCCGGAATACATTTCAGCATCTCATCATGGTTCTTACACATATCAATCACATCATCGAAAGATTTCGACTGGATATAAAGCCTTTTGGAAAGCACGTCCAACTTTTGAGTCGTGTTCACCACCAACTTGGCATTCGCCAAATCCATCAGTTCTTCGTAACGGTTCGTCCCACCATAACCTGCCTGGCGAATAGCCGGAGAAACAGGATCTGCCTGTAAAATCACCCGATACAGATTATCGTCACGTTGCTGAATATCCTGAAGCACCCCCATAACGTCGTCCAAACGCCGGGAAAGCACATTGTACTGCGCCAAAAGACGGCTGTTTTCAATTCTTAATTCCTTCTCCGACGGAGAACCAAAAATCAAAAGCAATACAATAAAGCAACCTGCTCCCAACCCCATTCCATAGAAAAGCCGACGCAGGATACTAAGCGCACGCTGCCGTACGGTAGGGTAAATTCGATCATAAGTCTGGGTCTGTGGATTATAGATGTAGTATACTTTGCGCATCTTTTTGGAAATATTTCGCTTGTTAATACGGCAAAAGTAATAA
>DXOJ01000238.1 GCA_019412865.1 Bacteroides sp.
AGTACACCCATGCACAAACCGAGAAATATATTTTTCTTATTCATTTTTTTCTTATTTCATATTGTCACATTTTCTCTATAATCACTCTTCAACAATCGGAAGCCAACGAGGATCGCCCGTTCTCTTCTCAATTTGCTCCGTTCCGTTCACGGTAAAGTTGCTATTTGCGGCATCCGTGAAAGCCGGATCTGTTCCCAATGCGTTCGTGTCAAACTTGTCATTGCTGCGAACGCCATTATACCAATAAGTGTTATACTCAAATTCTCTACCCATATTCGCATTCCCCATAATCTTGTTCGTCATATCTCCTTTTCCACAATCAACAAAAATATTCTTGAAGAATTTAAGCGTAACGATAGACTGTCCTTTATAATTGTTCCAGTTGGTAAAGTCCTTATTGTAAGCTATGTTATATAACGTGCAACTTTCGAAAGCGAACGTAGCGGTAGAATATCCTGTAATCTTATTCGGTCTGTTCCCGTTCACCTGCGCAAAATAATTACCATTTTGTACCGTACTATACATCGTGCTTTCCTTAAATGTCATATTGATATAACTGCTCGATTTAAAAAGTACCAATGTGTTCGACTGATTGAATCTGACGTAACAGCCTTTTACGGTCAAGTTTTCCACGCAATATTTTTTACTAGAATCATAAAACAAATGCCGGTTGACATCATAGATATTGCAGTTTTGCAAAACAATAGGTTCTTTGATTACATATTCACCGGACGCTACTTTCAATGCCTCGTTAGGAGTCGTACTCAACGCTATCAGTGAAGAAGAAGAGTTGTTTTTATCCTGTGCACCACAATAGATGTTCATAAACTTTAGTTTCAAACCATTCTGCGTATCGAATCTTCCCAATTCGCCCAAAGTCACTTTGGTACGGTTTACCTTACTACCACGAAGAGTGACCTTACGCGCTCCCAAATCGACAGGAGCAGAAACCGTATATTCTCCTCCGGGTTCAAGTTCATAAGCCAGTTCCTTCAACGTGCCGTCCTCATTCGGAGTTTCATCCGTCTCCGGAAGAGGATTCTCCGCAAACCACGTTGCCAAGTCCGCCCCGTTAGGAATGGACTTATAAGTTTCGACAAGAGTGGAATAATTAATTTCACAGGCACTTTCCGCATCCTTGTTATTAAAATTCTTGCTACCAATCGTTCTTATCAGGAATTTGTAATTGGTATCTTCCAAAACGTTCAGTTGAATACGGCATCCATCTACAAACTCATTTTCTACTATAGGTAGCGGATTGTTCGGATCATCTACGTTATACCAGGAAAATTCATAACCTTCTGCCCCATGAACCACCGCCCACTCAACTGTGACGACCTCCCCGGCAGCATCAATAGAAACATCCACCTCTTCCAATGTGGGAGATTTCAATGTCGAATTCTTCACATCTGATTCAAAGATTTCGTTGTCGTGGTATCCTATGGTACAGCCATTGAACCAGAATAGCGACATGACAAGCAGCAGCCTGCTTGTCCCCCTTCGCAAAAAACTGCAATTCTTTTTCATACATTAAATTTAAATTAAACAATAGATTTTAATCAATCTAAAAATTAGTGTCTTTTAGATTGATATATCTAAGACGAATGAATA
>DXOJ01000239.1 GCA_019412865.1 Bacteroides sp.
GTTTCTTTTCTATTGGATGTCTGCACCGTCATTACTAAAGAAATGGCAGGATGAAGTCTTTACTTTCCTATCGAAGACTCCGGCAGTCGCCGGTAAACCGCTGACAGTGGTAACAACTACCGGATCTGAATTCGATGCTTACCGCAGCGGAGGAAGGAATGGTTTCACTACGGACGAACTTTTACGCCCTTATCAGGGCAGTGCTATCCATTCAGGTATGGTGTGGCAGACTCCTATCGTTGTTTATGGAATGGGAACAGCGGATGCGGGAAAGAATATCGCTGAAGGAGCAAATACATACAGACAGCGGGTAGAGATGCTGGTCAATAGCAGTAACGCCGGAAATAATTGGTAAGACTATGAAAAGCGTAGCTTTATCTAATCTAAAGCTACGCTTTACAGATGCTAAAGCATAGCTTTGGCTTTCACAAAACACTTCTTTTTTCAACGTCAGTAGTGGCAAGAAAATCTCCCCCCGATTACAGACATTATTAATCCGCCAATAGTACCTTAAAAGGAACACATCGTTATTCAGACGAATATCTACCACGGATATTTATCTTTAGCAACAGCATTTTTCATATCATCTTCCTATTTTATGATCCACTGCCCCAAAGTCCGTGTTGTACTATCAAAATTCACTCCCACCTTGACAACCTTGCGATGATCTATCTCGTAAGGAATAGCATATTGTTTACTATCAATTTGAGCCAATGCTTCTTCAGGAGTTCCATCTACTTTAAATTCAAATACATAAATTGCATCGGACATCTTAATTACCACGTCAGCCCTGCCAATAGCATTCTTTACTTCTACATCTACATATTGGCCCATTAAACGGAATAATAAATAGAAGATAGTCTGATAATGTTTCTCCTGATTGTTCTCCAAATCATAAGGTATAGAAGAAAAGAAAGAACGAGTACGAAGAAGACACTGCTCAATATCACCTTTCATCAGGTCTCTTACAAAAGAGACTACATAAAAGTTACTTTCTCGTGTCGGTTGATTGAGATAGGAAGGGATCAACGTCTCAATAAAGCCTATTTTAACTTCTTCGTTGGGATAGCCTAATGTGTATGTACGAAAGAGAGGTTCATATCCTTTGATAGTCAAATAGCCACTCTGATAAAGTACGGGAATCGGATCGGTAATAACCTCTGTCGCTTTATCAAAATCTTCGTCTTTCACTTCCATCTTTTCCAATAGAGTAAGACTGAAGTCCATTCGCTGTAACATTTCAATCAAGAAAGTAGGTGTACCGGTAGAGAACCAAAAGCTCTTATAATCTTTTTGCGAAAATGCATTGAAAAGGCTGAACGGATTGTAAATATCTTCACAATTCTTGCTGAAATGATAACCGTCATACTGCCGTTTCAAATGCCGACAAGCTTCTTCATAGGTTTCATTATTCGCTTGAGCTATCCTCTCAATATCCGGTTGCATCTGACTTAGCAACTCTTGCTCTGTAATACCACAAATAGCACTATAATCATCGCTCATACTGATATTCTGCAAATTATTCAGCTCACTAAATATACTCATCTGACTGAACTTGCTGATTCCTGTCAGAAACAAGAAACGAAGATATTGCCCTTGTGCTTTAAGAGGACTGAAAAACTTCCGCATTTCAGTTCGCAATTGTCCTTGTAAAGCAGAGTCACTATTACTATCCAATAAAGGTGCATCATATTCGTCAATCAATACGACAGCCTGCTTTCCTGTCTGTTGGTAGATTCGTTGAAGCAAACCGGTTAAACGGGCTGCATAGCTCGTTTCTTCTTCATTTTTCCCATAAGTCCTCTCCCATTCGCTTAGATAAAGATTCAATTGCTCTTGCAAATCTTCGATTGTGGTGTATTTTGTTCTGCTAAAATCAATATGCAACACAGGATAAACAGTCCATTCCTGTTCCAATTGTTCCATTGCAAGTCCGTTGAATAATTCCTTTTTGCCGGAAAAATATGCTTCCAACGTAGAGACTAGAAGACTCTTTCCAAAGCGGCGAGGACGACTAAGGAAATAAATCTTATTTGTATGGGTCAAATGATAAATTAATGCAGTTTTATCAATATACACACAATCATTATTACGTAAATCCTCAAAATTCTGTATTCCGATAGGATATCTTCTAAATGTCTCTTTCATACCACTCTAATGCTTTTATTGGAAATATGAACAAAGATACGAAATAAAATGATTACATGACACTTAATATTATTATAAAACCCTACAAAATCATTCAATTTCATTGTTCAATTCACTTAAACTTATCTAAAGAACTACCTTATTAATAGCTATTAAAATAGTGACGCTATCCCACCAACATAGTGACGGTATATGCTTAGGATAGCGTCACTATTCCAGGCATATACCGTCACTATGTTTAAACCGGATATTTCGGGCTGTTATTTCTAGTTCCTGCGCTGTGTAGGCAGGGTAAATTCTTGCGAATCACAAATCACTCCATTCTCGTCCGCCACTGCGACACGGAATGTAACTTCACCGTCTTTCAATTTTTCACCTGCATGAATGGAAGCGGTATAACGGATACCTTCACCCGGAAGAATTTCCTCCACCATCACGGAAGGAGAAATGCCGAGATGCTTCACCTTCCCCACCGTTTCTACCACAGGAACTACATTATAAACAGGATTTCTCCCTTCATTCATAATCTCAAAAATTATCTTGCTATTTTCTCCCGCATCAATCACATGACTGCGATTATCATCTATAAAACGGATCTTGCGCAACTTCAGTTGAGAAATAGGCTGCTGCACCGGCTGCTTCTTATATTTTTGCACACGGACTTCCCTCACTTCAGGAATATACGCATCTTCCTCTATTTGCTCTTGTCTCGGCGCCGTCAACGCGTTTCCAATAGCCGCACCGGCAATGGTTCCCACAATATTCCCAATAGCAGAACCACGGTAACCGCCTCTCCAGCCATGATTATTATCTCCGATAAGTCCACCTATCGAACTTCCCAGACTACCTCCGATAGAAGCACCTGCCATGATAGCTGCCGGATTTCCCATACGCCCCGACGCACATCCACTCAAAATCAAAGCGGAAAGCAAAATTACTGTTAGTTGTTTCTTCATGAGCCTCTCTATTTAGTGTTATTATTTATTCTACCACTTTAAAACGAGCGAAACGTAATAATAGTTGTTTGTCTCCCGCATTTTTAAAATGAATAGTTGCTTTCGCATTGTCTCCCGTTCCTTCTACTTTAATCACTTCACCCAATCCGAAACGTTCGTGCTCTATCATCTGTCCGGCCTGTACTCCTGCTACCGATGGCGAAGTGGAAGAGGTTGCCTGTGCACCGCTACTTGGGCTAACAGTACTAACTTTCTTCAAATTCCTCGGTACGCTGGGAGCAATGATCTGTGCTTTCGGACGTTCACGTTGTTCAGAAGATGTACTTCCGAAAGGAGCACGCGACGGAGAAGCAGAACGGGTGAATCCTCCTTCAATCTCTCTGCGGAAACGTCCCGCACCTTCATCGACAGCCCGACTCACTCCTGCCTCATGCGGCAGTTGCAAGTAATGAACATCGATATCACGCAAGAAACGACTGGGGCTTCCAAATTCCATCTTTCCATAACGGAAACGGGTTTTGGCAAAAGACAGATAACAATGCTCCTCCGCGCGAGTAATAGCTACATAGAACAAACGGCGTTCTTCTTCCAGTGCCCGGGGAGAATCTCCTACCATCCCACTGGGAAACAGGTTTTCTTCCAGACCGACCACAAATACATTCTTAAACTCCAATCCTTTAGCCGAATGAACTGTCATCAACGTTATCTTTTCCCCATCATCCGCCTTGTCGGAATCCTGATCGGTAAGCAATGCAATCTCCGAAAGGAAATCGGTAAGAGACACATTCGGGTTACCCTCCTCCTGTCGCAAAGCGCAGAAGTCATTCATTCCATTCACTAACTCTTCTATATTCTCTTTACGACTTAGATTCTCGGGTGATGTGTCCTGACAGACATCGTTGATAATGCCGGACTGACGGATGATATTCGTTCCTATTTCATAAGCGTTCTTATCTGCCTGATCGACAATGAAACTTTCTATCAATTCACGAAAGCCTTGCAGTTTCGCATGCGTTCCTTTATTTATATCCAGTCCGTAACTCAATGGTTCGCAGAGTGTCGCCCAAAGACTTACACCATGATCGGTAGCCGCCGATATAATCTTCCCGACCGTCGTATCTCCAATGCCACGCGCCGGATAATTAATAATCCGCTTGAATGCTTCTTCATCATTCGGATTCACTACCAAACGGAAATAAGCAATCACATCTTTTATCTCTTTTCGCTGGTAGAACGAAAGTCCTCCGTAAATCTTATAAGGTATACTTCGTTTCCGAAGAGCCTCTTCAAAAATACGGCTTTGTGCATTCGTACGATATAGGATGGCAAAATCAGCATATCCGTAGCGATACTCCCGTCGCAGTTCCGCAATCTTATTAGCTACAATATCTCCCTCTTCCACATCGCTATACGCCTGAAATACGCCGATAGGTTCCCCCTTTTCTTTCTCCGAAAACACGGCTTTCCGTATCTGGCGTTCATTCTTCTCAATCAGGCTGTTGGCAGCACAAACAATGGTTTGTGTGGAACGGTAATTCTGCTCCAGTTTAAAGACTTTCGTATTGGGATAGATTTTTGTAAAATAGAGAATATTGTCAATATCCGCCCCACGGAAAGAATAGATACTTTGCGCATCATCTCCCACGACACAAATGCGTTGGTTCTCTTTCGTTAGTTGTAGTATAATATTGTGTTGAGCATAATTTGTATCCTGATACTCGTCTACCAACACATAACGGAACTGATCCCGATAGCGTGCCAACACTTCCGGAAAGTCACGGAATAAAATATAGGTATATACCAATAAATCATCAAAATCCATCGCTCCCGCCTGGCGACATCTGTCCCAATAGCGGGCATAGATATCACGGATAGCGGGCATTTTGGCAGCCATATCTCCTTCGTAAGCCTCTTTATTGGCAGCATACCCCGTAGGAGTGACCAAATGGTTTTTGGCATTGGAGATGCGTGCCTGCACTACTCCCGGCTTATAAATTTTCTTCAACTCGATGACTTTCTCTTTTTCTTTTTCCTCCAAATCAGGTCGATTCCCATATTTACGCAAAAGTTCCTCATGAACTTTTTCTCTTAACACTTGGTCTATGATTGCAGTAAGCAAACTCTTACTATCAGCCGTATCATAGATGGTGAACTGGGAAGTGAACCCGATAAATGTTGCTTCGGCACGAAGAATCCGTGAGAAGATAGAATGGAAAGTCCCCATCCACAAATAACGTGCCCGTTCCATACCTACCTGACGCGCAATACGCTCTTTCATCTCGCGCGCCGCCTTATTCGTAAAGGTCAGTGCAAGGATATTCCACGGATTGTAGCCGTTCTCCTGTTCCAGCAAGTAAGCGATTTTATAAGTCAATACGCGCGTCTTCCCCGAACCTGCACCGGCTATCACCAGCGAAGGACCGTCATTATAAGTCACTGCAGCACACTGACTCTCATTCAATTCATCTATAT
>DXOJ01000024.1 GCA_019412865.1 Bacteroides sp.
TGGTACATACAACGTATAATTCCAGGGATTACCTTCATGGAAACCGGGATTCGGTTCAAAGCTCTCTCCTTGTCGCGGATTAAACGGACTATAGAATGTTCCATCAGGAAGAATCGGACGGAAAGTACCAAATTCTTTACTATAATAATGTTTGTATCCTAAAGAACGCTTGTAGAACATCTCCGCATCTTTCTTTTTGCCTAAAGCATCTGCAAAACGGGACAGTGCAAAATCGGCAATATAATATTCTAATGCATGAGATACAGAATTGTCATACTGTTCGCGAAGGGGCACAAATCCTTTAGACATATAATCATCATTATCAGGACGCATCAAGTTTTCGGCTCCCGGCAATGTAGCAGATTTGTACATTGCCTCATAAGCCAAATCAACATCAAAGTCACGCAAACCTTTCATCCAGGTATCTACAATTACAGGAATACTCGGGTCACCTTCCATTGTCAATGTTTCTCTGCCATATAATTCCCACTTAGGCAACCATCCATGTTCACGATACATATCAAGCATTGTACGCACCATTTCCATCTGACGTTCCGGATAAACCAAGGTCAGCAATTGATGAACATTGCGGTAGGTATCCCAAAGAGAAAATACGGTATAGCGATCACCTTTGGTTGTCAGAATCTTATCGCTTTCCATTGCCGGATATTCTCCGTTCATATCCTGCAAAATATTAGGATGAATCAGCAAATGATAAAGCGCTGTATAAAACACAGTCTTTTGGGCATCTGTACCACCTTCCACTGTTATGCGTGACAAGTCATCATTCCATTTGGAACGTGCTTCCGCATGAATCTTCTCAAAATCCTTTCCAGCCTGTTCACGATCCAGATTCAAACGGGCATTTTCTATGCTTACAAAAGAAACTCCCATTTGTACTTCTACTTGTTCACCTTCTTCTGTATCGAAGGAGAAATAAGTACCAATGTCATCTCCTGCTATTTCTTTTCCGTAACGAGTATAAAGTTTATACTTTCCCTGATCCTTATCCCATTCAGCCTCAACACCCATCATCGGACGCTGTTTCTTCCAATACCCTGTTGCAGAAGGATTCTTCTTAACCCGCAATACAAAGTAAATGGGGAATACAGCTTGAGGATTATAACAAAATGTACCAAGTAGTTTGACTCCTTCCACTTCGCTATCGCTTACACGACGAAGCATAGCGCCACTCTCATTCGTTAATCCCTCCCCCAGATTCAGCAGGATATGGCTTTTTCCTTTCGGGAAAGTAAACCGGGCAATACCGCTACGCGGAGTAGCCGAAACTTCTGTTTTTACATTATATTTAGTCAGATAATTAGAATAATAGCCCGGTGAGGCCTGTTCATCCTTATACTTACTACCATATTCTTTATAATCCACATTCAGTTCTCCGGTAGTAGGCATCAATAATAAAGAACCTAATTCCGGACAACCGACTCCACTCAAATTCACATGAGCATATCCGGTAAAGAAACAATTTGTATATTCATAAGGCGTAGACCACCATCGGGCATCTTTATCGTATGTGTTTTCGGAAGATCCCATCACATTGAAAGGAACCACAGACATCATACCATTTGGACAAATTGCTCCCGGATTGGTCGTTCCGAAATTTGTAGTTCCGATAAAAGGATCCACATAATCTATCAAAAGACTTTTATCCGTATTTTTAAGGGGAGGGCTTCCCCCTTCCCCCGCAGATGCGGAAAGAAGGGAAAAAGCAAGTGTGTAAGTTAATATAATACGTTTCATATCTTTATTAAATGATACTCGTTCGTTTCGTAAAATCGATAATCTCTTTTATATATCCGAAGGCCATACCTACCACAGTATCTGCCGCACCATAATAAACAGCAACACGTTCACCATCTTGCAAAGCAGCACAGGGGAATACTACATTAGGAACGTCACCCTGAAGTTCGTAAGGAGCAGCCGGACCTATCAGATATTCACGTGTACGATAAAGAACTTTTTCCGGATGATCTTTATCCAATATGGCAGCTCCCATAGCGTAACGGAAACCATTACAAGTAGTGATTACACCATGATAGAACAGCAACCAGCCTTCATCTGTAAGGAAAGGAACTGAACCTGCACCAATCTTTGTACACTGCCAAGCGCTTTCCGGGAAAGGAGTCACTTTCATGACACAACGGTGTTCACCCCAATATTTCATATCCGGGCTATAGCTGATGTATATATCGCCAAACGGAGTATGTCCATTATCACTGGGACGACTCAACATCGCATACTTGCCATCGATCTTCTGCGGAAAAAGTACACCATTACGATTGAAAGGCAAGAAAGCATTCTCGCACTGGAAAAACTCCTTAAAGTCAAAAGTATAGGCAATACCAATCGTAGGGCCATGATAACCATTACACCAAGTCACCCAATAGCGGTCTTCAATCCATGTAACACGAGGGTCGTATTTATATTCCGACTCGATCATTTCCGTGTTACCTGCTTTAAACTGAATAGGTTCATGATTGATATCCCAATGAATTCCGTCCTTACTAAAACCTGCAAAGATATTCATCTGTACAGCTTTGTTATCACAACGGAATACGCCTGCAAAACCATCCTCAAAAGGAACAACAGCACTATTGAAAATACTATTAGATGAAGGAATATGATAACGTCCGATAACTGGATTTTGTGAGTAACGCCACATAACGTCCGTACATCCGACAGGACGATCTTCCCAAGGAATTTGAATTTTATTCATAATCGTTGATTTTATATTATTTATTTTTTGAGTCATCATACGTGAAAGGTATAAAATAAGTAATCAGAAAAGCTGGAATAGTTGCAATTAACACATAGATAAAGAAATTACGATATCCTAATAAGTCACTAAGATAACCACTAACC